>VXMR01000068.1:0-27416 GCA_009841005.1 Gemmatimonadales bacterium | reverse complement strand
ACCTAGATGCCCTCTTGTCGCTTGGGCTCGTATTTGTGTATAACTGCCTGTTCATGAACCCGTCGATGCCGTCCGGCGGCGTGCTCGACGCCGACGACTGGGCCGTCGTGGCGAAACTGTGCGAGCGCCACGACCTGTGGCTGCTCTACAACGCGGCCATGGAGCGCATCCTCTACGACGGCCGCCCGTACCTGCACCCGGCGGCGCTCCCCGGAATGCGCGAGCGGACGCTCACGGTCGGTTCGGTGTCGAAGGAGTACCGCATGATCGGCTGGCGGGTGGGCTGGATCGTGGGTCCCGCCGAGGTTCTCGCGGACGTCGCCAGAGTCGGCATCTACAACGTCGTGACCGGGGTCGGGATCGCTCAGCCCGGCGCGCTGGCCGCGCTGTCGGCTTCGGACGAGGCGGAGGATGTGGCCGCGAGCGTAGCGCGCTGGGAGCGCCGCCGCGACGCGGTGCTCGAAGCGCTTCGGGACTACCCGGTCCGACCCGCCGCGGGCGGCTGGTCGCTCCTCGTCGACACCCGGCCCCTCGGCCTCACCGCCCGCGAGCTTTCCCAGCGACTCCTCGCCCGGGCTGGAGTCGCCGCCACACCCATGGACGCCTGGGGCGGCCCCGACGCCGAGTACCAACTCCGCCTCGTCTTCAGCAACGAACCGGTGGCCCGGCTCCAGAGCCTCGGCGACCGCTTCGCCCGAATCGCCTGACTCCCCGCTAGAGCTAAGTTGTTCAGCCCTCGGCACAGCTAAGGTTCCGCATAGAAACGCACAGCTAAAGAAGCGGCGGTGTGCCTTGGTTTGCTTGCAGAACGTCAGAAACATATTGTAATTTCTGACACATGATAACAAACAAGACCGGAGACACACCATGCCGGGGCTTCCGAGCCAAATCGCGGAACACGCAGCCGCGTTGCCGGAGGGCACACCAATCCGCGCCAACGGCCTGCTCCATCTGGGAAACCGGGCGGCGGTCGACCAAGCGCTCTCCCGCCTAGCTCGCCGCGGGCTGCTGTTGCGACTTCGTCAAGGCGTCTACGTACGACCCATCGAGACCCGGTTTGGGCCGCGCCCTCCCGGCGTCGAGTCAGTCGTTGCGGCTCTTGCGGCACTTTGGGGAGAAACGATCGTACCCAGCGGCGGAGCTGCGGCAAACGTCCTCGGTCTCACCACGCAGGTGCCGGTGCAGTCCGTCTACCTGACCTCCGGACCGAGCCGGACGTTGCGGCTGCAAGCACAGATGGTCCGACTGCGTCACGCACCACGCTGGCAACTCGTGTCGCCGACGAGACCGGCCGGTCTCGCCGTTCGAGCCCTTGCATGGCTCGGCCCGGGCTCGGTTGAAACGGGTCTCGACGCCGTACAGCACCGACTCTCAGCGGAAGACCTCAAAGAACTCGCTTCGCACCGCGCCATCTTTCCTTCGTGGCTGGCCGAGCCGCTGACCGCGCTTGCAACTCGTGGCTAAGACGCCGTTTCGATCGCTCACGACGCGCGACAGGCGTGATGCGCTGGAAGTCGCGGCAGCGGCAAGCGGGCGCCGCGCGTACCTGCTGGAAAAGGATATCTGGGTTGTGCAGACCTTGGCGGTGCTGTTCGAAGCACCTTTTGGCGAGAGTCTCGTGTTCAAGGGTGGCACATCCTTGTCCAAGGCCTACCACGCAATCCACCGCTTTTCTGAGGACATCGACATCACCTACGACATCCGGCGGTTTTTTCCCGACCTGGTGGCTGGTGCCGACGAGGAGGCGTTACCTCCCAACCACAGTCAGGAACAGCGCTGGACGAAGGCGATTCGCACCCGACTGGCGGAATGGACGGCGGATGAAGCTCTGCCTGCGATCCGCGATGCGCTGGCGAGGAGGGAATACCCCGCCCGCGTCCGCTCCGATGGGGATCGGATCCGTGTAAGTTATGAACCGCTCTTCGCCGACGGCGGTTTTGTCCGACCGGAAGTGCTCGTGGAGTTCGGAGCCCGCGCGACGGGCGAACCGCGACGAAAACGGATGATCGAGTGCGACGCGGCCGGATTCTTGCCCGACGTTCGCTTCCCATCGGCGCAACCCTCCGTGATGTTGGCCGAGCGTACCTTCTGGGAGAAGGCTACAGCGATGCATGTCTTCTGCCGCCGACGCAGACAGCGCGTGACGCGCCTCTCCAGACATTGGCACGATCTGGTGCGGCTGGACGACACCGGCTACGCCGAGAAAGCGTTGGCCAACCGTGAACTGGCTCGTTCCGTAGCTCGCCACAAGTCGTTTTTCTTCCGGGAGAGGGACAGGTCAGGAGACTGGATCGACTACGAGGCCGCAGTTTCAGGCGGGCTTCAACTGTGCCCCGACGGTCTCTTTAGAGACGCTCTTGCCGACGACTATAGGAAGATGCTGCGCGGTGGCATGCTGTTCGACGATGAAGAAGAGTTTGAGGAGATTCTCGATCGATGCGTCGATATCGAGCAAAGAGCGAATGGATGCTAGTCGTCGAGACGGAGAGCGAGGAGGTTGGGCCAGAGTTTGCCGGTGACGAGGAAGACGCCCGTCTCGGGAACGTACGCGATGCCGTTGAGCACCGCTTCCGGGTCTCCGGGCTTGCGGGCGCTGAGCGGGATGCTCGACAGGTCGATTTCGCCGAGGACCTCGCCGGTGGTCTTGTCGATGCGGACGATGACGTCTGTCTGGTAGACGTTGGCGTAGATCCAGTCGTCGACACACTCCAGTTCGTTCAGCCGACTCTGCCGTGACCCCGCGCGCTTGACCTCGACGGTCGCGAGAACCGTGAAGTCCCGCGGGTTACGACGTTCCAGCGCGCTCGAACCGTCGGACATCCAGAGCGCCTCGCCGTCGTAGCAGAGTCCCCATCCCTCCCCTTCGTAGGCGTACTCGCGGAGCACCTCGAAAGTCTCTGCATCGTAGACGAAGGCCCGGCCGGACTTCCACGTGAGCTGCACGAGTTCCGAGTCCACCCGGGCGAGGCCTTCGCCGAAGAGCGCGGAGTCGACCGCGACGCTCGCCAGGACTTCGCCCGTCGGCACGTCGACCCGTCGCACGCTCGATTCCCCGTAGCGACCGGTGCTCTCGAGGAGCGCTCCGTCGTGGAAGAGGAGCCCCTGCGTGTACGCGGCCGGATCGTGCGGGAACGTTCCCAGGATCTCGTACCCGATGGCCGGCACCGTCGAGGACGTGCAGCCGGTCAGCGCGCAAAGGGCGAGCGTCCACAGGCCGGAGGAACCGGATCGCCGCGTCGGCCGCGGCGTCACTTGTCGCATCGTCACGGCATCAGATGAGATCGAGGACCGTTTCCACGGCTCGGCGACCCTCGGCGGACGCGCCGGTCCAGTTCTGGTGCCCGCGCAGTTCGGAATGTCCGATCGCGACGCGGCCGAAGGGCTCGCGAATCACATCCGGCGGGGCCGGGGCCCCGTCGCGCCCGAAGAAGAAGCCGGGTCCGGGCGCCACGTAGGCGTGCCCCCAGCGGTTGAGCACGAGGCCGGCGATATCCTCCGCCGGATCGAAGCCGCCCTCGGCGAAGAGTTCGACCATCTGCGCGCGCAGCCGTCGCTCGTACTCCGCGAAGGACGCGCTCAGCATCTCCGTGCGACCCGCCATCCCCTGCTCCGCCGGCGAGGTCCCCGGCGACTCGAAGGTGATGTAGAAGGTCAGCATCGTCGGGTGATCCGGGGCGTGGACCGGCCGGTAGTCCCCCGCGTACATGGGTCGCCGGATGTTGCACGAGAAGCCGAGATCGCCCTCGTAGAAGCAGCCGGCGATCCCCAGGCGGTCGAGGAAGCGCCAGTTCCGGAGCGCCACGTTCGCGACGAGGATCGGCCCGTGGCGGAAGCTCTCATAGGCGGCGCGATGTCCGTCCGGCAGGTCGGCCGCAATGTAGCGGTTCATCCAGCCCCCGCTCGCGAGCACGACCCCGTCCGCCTCGACGGAGTGCGCCCGCCCCTCGTGCACGTAGGTCACGCGCGCGCGGCCATCGCCGGCCCCTGCGTGGCGCACGTCGATCGCGGTACACCCCAGCCGCAGCCGCACGGGCTGATCCGGCCGGTCGAGGGCGCCGAAGTCGATTGCCCCGTTGAGCACGTCCCCCAGCGTCCGTTCGCCCGCGATCCCGTCCGGCACGACGTCCTTCACGAAGTAGCGGGCGATCCCCGCGTTCCCGCCCGGGAAGGAGTGGAAGGTCATGCCGTCGTAGCGCGACGGCAGCCCGAACCCGGGCAGGTCGAAGTGCATCCCCCACCAGGCCGAGATCGCATCGCACCCGAGTCCGATAATGCTGGCGAGGATCGGGTCCACGTACGCCGTCACCTCGGGCGGCAGGCCGAGCACGTCCTCGTAGCAGGCCTTGAGCGTCATGCCGTCGAGCCACGGCCCGGGATTGTCCGGCCCCCCGGGCGCGTCCGGAGGCACGTGGTCCGTGACGCGCGCGTTCCGCCAACGTTCGAAGCCCTCCCGCACGTCCGGCGTCCACGGCGCGCGGGACATGTCCCCGAAGAGACCGTTGACCCAGGCGCGCGAGCCGCCGGACCAGCCGGGACGCCCACCGCCGCGCGTCCCGCCAAAATAGTGCCCGATGGAGAACTGGTCCTGCACCCAGTGCATGAAGCCGTAGTTCTCGAGCGGCGCCTTCACCTGCCCCGCGTCCGGCGCGTACTCGAACTCGCGCGGGATGCCCAGCGTGGTGAAGTAGTCGTCCGGCTCTCCGGTGGGCGGGCGGATGCCGAAGTCGTTGGACCCCTGCGGCCCGGCCAGGCGCACGCCGTCCACCATCATGTCGTTTCGTTTCGCCTCGCCGCCGAACACGGGGTGGTTCTCGATGACGAGACAGCGTCCGGAAGGTCGCTGCCGCTTGAAGTGGTGCGCGGCGGAGAGGCCCGCGAGGCCGCCGCCCACGATCACGACGTCGAAGCGTTCTCCGGTGTCCGTGACCTCCCCTCCCGGAACCCGCCCATCGCGGACCCAGTGCGCGTCACGGACGACCTCCGGCGTATTCCCGTGCGAGGGCGCATAGTCCCCCACGCCGCCGGGACCGTACCAGTCCGGCCCGAGCGCGTCGGACCACGGATCCGAAGCCATCCCCGGGACCGCGCCGGCGCTCGCGCCCTCCGAGCCGCCCGGCCCGCACCCGAGGAGCGCAGAACCCGCGATCCCGGTCCCCGCCAACTGGACGAAGTCGCGGCGCGTGATCTCCCGGTCCAGTCCGAGTTCCCTGTCCGACCTGCGGATCCTGCCGCGGCTCATCGCGTCCTCACTGCGTCGTCGTCCCGCCCGGCCGGTAGCGCTCGAACCAGGCGAGGATGTGCTGCACCTTGCTGATGAGGCCGCTCGGACGCGCGCCGATGCTGTGGTTCGCCTCGGGAATCCGCACGAGCACCGACGGCACCTTCCGGATCTTCAGCGCCTGGTAGAACTGCTCCGACTCCGACATCGGCGTCCGCCAGTCGACCTCGCCCGTGATGAGCATCGTCGGCGTCGTCACGTTCGCGATGTGGTGGACCGGTGACCGCTCCATGTAGTGCTCGAGGTTGTCCCAGGGCGCGCCCGGGAACCAGTAGTTGAGGCCGCCGCTCCCGCCCATGTCCGCGGTCAGAACCCAGCTGTACCAGTTGATGACGGGCTTCTGCGACGCGGCCGCGGCGAAGCGGTCCGTGTGCGTCACGATCCAGGCCGTGAGCACCCCGCCTCCGGACCCTCCGGTGACGAAGAGCTGATCCTCATCGATGTACCCGCGCGAAATCACTTCATCGACGCCCGACATCAGGTCATCGAAATCGTAGCTCGGGTAGGCGTGGTGGATCTCGTTGCCGAAATCCTCGCCGTAGCTCGTGCTGCCGCGCGGGTTCGTGTAGAGGACGACGTACCCCGCCGTCGCAAAGAGCTGGACTTCGGCGCTGAAGCGGTCGCCGTAGTTCGCAAATGGACCACCGTGGATCTCGAGCAGGAGCGGATATTTGCGGCTCGGGTCGAAGTCCGGCGGCTTCACGATCCAGCCCTGGATGTCCAGCCCGTCGTGCGAGGATTTGTACCAGACCTCCTCCGTCTCCCCGATCGCCTTCTGCGCGAAGAGGTCCTCGTTCAGATGCGTAAGGCGCTGCCAGTCGCCGCCGCGATTCGTCACGGCGAGGTCCGAGGGGTGGTCCGGCGTCCCGTAGGTGAAGGCGAAACGGTCGTTCCCGGAGGTGGAGAAGGTGCCGCCTCCGTAGGGACGGCCGATCGACAGACCCTGAACGCTGGAGACGATATCCGTCACGGTCCCATCGAGATCGACGCGGGCCAGCCGCGTGTTCCCTTCGGTGTCGTACTGGAAGAAGAGCCCCGCCCCATCGCTCGCCCAGTGCAGGTTCCCGATCGAGCGGTCGAGGTCGTCGGCGATGAGGCGTGAGCCGGACCCGTCCCGGCTCATCACGTAGAGCTTCGACACCTGGTGTCCGAGGTAACGGTCGTCGTAGCCCGTGTAAGCGATCATGCCGCCGTCGGGCGACACCGCCGGACTCGAGTCGGGTCCGCGCCGGTCGGTCAGTTGCCGCACCGCGCCGTCGGCCACGGAGAACTCGAAGATCTCGGAGTCCCGCACGTACTCCCAGTCGTCGCGCCGGGTGGCCGAGATCAGCAGGTGCTGAGAATCGGGCGTCCACTCGGGCGTCCCGCCGTGGTTGTAGGGGCCGTGCGTGACCTGGCGCGGCGTCCCCCCCTCCGCGGGAAGGACGAAGACGTGGGAGTATCCGACCGGCAGGAAGCCCTGGCTGTCCGACCGGTAATAGAGGCGCTCGTACGTCGTGGCGGGGGGCGCCCACGTCGCGCCTTCCGGCTTCCCGGGCATCTGCGCGAAGGGCGGCGGCGTGTCCGGGACGAACATGCTGAAGGCGATCGTGCTTCCGTCGGGGGACCAGGAGAGCCCGCCCGGGCCTCGGTCCAGTTGCGTGAGCAGGGCCGTCTGCCCGGTGTCCATCCAGCGCAGGTAGAGCTGCGCCTTCCCGTGTTCGTCGCTCGCGACGTAGAGGAGCCGGGTGCCGTCCGGCGACCAGCGCGGAGACGAGAAGTTCCTCTGTCCGGTGAGGAGCGGGCGGTGGTTGGAACCGTCGTAGTCGACGATCCACAGGTTGCTCCGCTGACGATCCGTCATGATGTCCATCGAGGACCGCACGTAGACGACCCGGGAACCATCGGGCGAGATCCGGGGATCGCCGGCGACTTCGAGTTCGAACACGTCCGCCGGGCCGAAGTGGGTCGGGTCCCGCTCCTGCCCGGCAAGCGGCCCGGCCGGGGCGAGGATGGCGAGCGCGAGCGCGGCGGTGGCCACCCGGAAGGCGACCTGGGAGCTGACGACCCTGTGTTCTCCTGACGACGTCATGATTCCTCCTGGACTGCATTCGATCCGGACTGCATTCGATCCCTGCGGGACGTCCCGTGGCAGTCAAGGTAGCGCCTTTCCCGCCGCCGGATAGGTTGCGCGGCATGAACGAGCGCGAGTTTTCCGTGCCGGAAACGATCCGCTGGGGCCCCGGGGGTCTGAGCGCGCTGATCCTCGATCAGACGCTTCTTCCCGGCGTCCATGAGGAGAAGGAACTCTCGACCCTCGACGACTTCATCGAGGCGATCGTCAGCCTCCGCGTGCGGGGCGCGCCCCTCATCGGGATCACGGCCGCCATCGGGCTCGCGGCTCTGGCGCGGCAGTCCGCCGCGGAAGGGATCTCGGCGGACAGGCTGAGGGAGCGGTTCGCCGGTTGGGCCGAGGGGCTCGCGAACGCCCGGCCGACGGCGGTCAACCTCGTATGGGCGGTCCGCCGCCAGCGGGCGCGCCTCGCTGCAGCCACCGGCGATGCGGGAGAGCTGGCCTCGGCGCTGGCGGCCGAGGCGGACGCCATCCACGAGGAGGACGGCCGCATGTGCCGCGCGATCGGCGAGCACGCGGCGGCGCTGCTGGCGGGCGGCGAGTCGGTGATCACGCACTGCAACGCGGGATCGCTCGCGACGGGCGGCATCGGGACGGCCCTCGCCCCGGTCTACGTCGCCGCCGAGACGGGCCGCAGGGTCCGCGTCTACGCCGACGAGACCCGCCCGCTCCTGCAGGGGAGCCGCCTCACCGCCTGGGAGCTTTCCCGGGCAGGTATCGAGGTGACCGTGCTCGCCGACAACATGGCCGGGTCGCTCTTCGCCTCGGACCCGCCGGACATCGCCTTCGTCGGCTCGGACCGCATCGCCGCCAACGGCGACGTCGCCAACAAGATCGGCACGTACCCCCTCGCCGTGCTGGCCCACCGCCACGGGGTGCCGTTCTACGTCCTCGCACCGACCTCGACCGTGGACCTCGGCACCCCGACCGGCGCGGACATCCCGATCGAACACCGCGACCCGGACGAGGTCCGCCGCGGCTTCGGCCCCCTCCTCGCCCCCGAGGCGGCCAGCGTGTACAGCCCCGCCTTCGACATCACCCCACGCGAACTCGTGACCGGCATCGTCACCGAGCGCGGCATCCACCGCCCGCCGTACACCGACTCCCTCGCCGCCGCCGTCCGCGCGGCCGAGGCGGAGCGGTGTCCACCTACGACTCATGGCGCGGGCGACAAGGGGTGATCGCAGATTCCCGAGGGGCTCATCAACCTTGACACATCGAAGAGAATTCGTCACGGATACCTGCAACTTGCGGCTGTGATTGAGCTAAGGTCCGCCGCACGCTGGCACGATGAGGAGCGAACAAGGGAATGTTGAACTAATGGCCGTACCCGACTTCCAATCGCTGATGCTTCCCTGTCTCAAATCGCTTTCGGACGGTCAACCGATTCCCGTTGCGAAGGTCCGAGAGCGGGTTGCTGTTACGGAACAACTCTCGGCGGAAGACCTACGGCAGTTACTTCCGAGTGGCCGGCAGCCGGTTTTTTCGAATCGGGTCGCCTGGGCTTTGATCTACATGGAGCGTGCGGGCCTCGTTGCGAGAGTACGGCGTGGCGTATACCAGCTGTCCGACGACGGTAGGCACCTATTGGCTCAAGATCCATCTAGAGTAGACATCCGCACGCTTCGCGAATACCCGGCGTATGTCCAATGGCGAAAAACGCAAAAAAAGACGACGCCTAGCGGTAATGATTCGCATGAGCAATCTAATGGGGCCACACCCGAAGAAACTCTGGACGAGGCGGCGGTTCAGTTGCGGCACGCGTTGGAGGCGGAGGTACTCGACCGAGTACGGGCAGCACAGCCGGAGTTTCTCGAACGGGTCATCGTCGATCTGTTGGTTGCCATGGGTTATGGCGGAGGCGACGGAGCCATGGGCCACGTGACCGGTGGCTCCGGCGATGGGGGAATCGACGGCAAGATCCGTGAAGATGCGCTTGGCTTGGATGAACTGTGCCTACAAGCCAAGAAGTACGGAGCCGACAAGACGGTCGGCGCATCGGATCTTCGTAACTTCGCCGGTGCAATAGCCGCCGCGGGCACAACCAAAGGCGTGTTCGTCACGACCTCAGACTTCACAAGCGCAGCCAAGGAGTTCGTGAAGATGAGCCCCACCCGCATCGTACTGATCAATGGGGCGGATCTCGCCCAACTTATGGTCGAGCATGGCGTCGGTGTGCGCACAAAGCGAACGCTAGAGGTGAAGCGGATGGATGAGGATTATTTTCTGGCCGACGATGAATAGCCCGCCTACCCGGGCGTCACACCCATTGCCACGCTGCCGCCAAGCCTGTGGCCTCCTGTTGCGGGTGGCGTAGGATCGGGGAGTAGTCTTCTCGGCGACTGCCCTCGTTCCTCGCCGGGGCCCAACTCCGCTCCAGCCTGCCCGTGCGCACACAGAAGGAGCGCTCCGTCCGGGCGTTCGGCACCGCACGCAGTCACGATTCGGCAGGACAATCTCGATCCGGACCACGTGGACCTGTGGAGGCTCGATCCGGATGGCAGATCGCCGCCGGCTATCGTCCGTGCAGTGGGTGTCCAGGCAAGTGTACCTGTCGCCGCGTCGCGAGATCAAGCTCCTCGATGAACAGGTCCGTATCGAACAGGTAGTTCGGGTAGGCCGCGCGCAAGTTTGCCACCGAATCCATGGCGACGAGGACGACCTCCGCGCCGTCGATCCCGCGGATTTCCTCCTCTCGCTCCTCGTACAGCCTCGCGGCTCCCGCCAGGTGCGATTTCCTGAAACCCGACACTCGCATGGATCGCTCGTCGGGCCGACGCTCGAGAAGAAAGTAATGGCAGTGGGGCGGGAGACGCTCTGGAGCATAGCTGATGAAGGTTCGATAGTCGTCCAGGGTGCCCACCACGTTGAGATCGTTCGCCAGACCTACCAAGGAGTCACGGAGAGCCACAGGGTCGGACGGTGTCTCCGGAACCATCGGAGAGCGCTCCTTTATAGCTAGCCACGATCCCGCCAGCGCAAAGAACCGCAGCCAACCCGCGTTTCCTTCGCTGGACTTGAGGGCCTGGTCCTTGATGGCCCCGGCCGTCTCAACCGCGGTCGCCCAAGCGTGCTGGAGCTTCGAGCGGAGCTGGATCTCAACCTGGAGTCCATTGTAGGTCTCGTTCCTGTCGCTTCGATAGCGGTACACGAGATGAATGCCACGGTATCCGGATGGCTTTGGCCACTGGATGTAGTCCACTTCCCGGATGAGCTTGTGTTTCATCTTCGAGCGACGGTGCGCACTCCACAGTTCGCGAACCGCTACCGGACTGCTGACTATCGCCCGACAGCCGGCGATATCCTGCATCCGGGACAACTTCATGCCTGGAAACCGTCGCAGCTTGGCGATCGTGGCCGGCGCCCGCTTCAGGCGCTGCGAGACGATGGCATCTGACTCGATGCTCCTTGCCCGCTGCCGGAGCCCCACCTGCATCGTGTTGAGGGGAAAACTGTGCGCGGCGCGCCAGTTGTTCAGGACTGCGAGTTCGTGTCGCGTATCCGGCTCACCACGCCCGTTCCCCACCCACCCCGTGACGGCGAGCTTCTTCCCGGCGCGGTCGACCTCGCCTCGCGTATAGTGCGGTTGAATCCAGTCCATGATGTTGGGAGGCTATCGTCGCGCGTTCGGTCTCGCCACCGCGTAACGAATTCCGTTTTCCGGAACTGGAGTCGATCGTCTTCGCATCCCAGCGTGCCTACCGGTCGTGGTGGAGTATCGGGAGATAGGCTTTCCAAGGACCCACTTCGTCCTCGAACCGGTGGGCGACGACGCGTGTGATCTGGGCGATGTGGTTGAGATCGTGGACGGCCCAGGTGGCGAGGAGTTGCCGTAGCGTGACCTCGCCCAGTTCCGGGTGAAGCCCCCCCGCGTCGAGATCCGCCCCCTCCTCGATGACCTCGCGCAGTGCCGCGAGTCCGGTCTCGCGCAGCGTCTCGAATTCGGTGAGCAAATCGTCCAGCGAGCGGTCGCGGGTGCGCTCGACGTGCGCGAACCGATCGAACGGCGGGAACGCCCGGTCGCGTCCGTGTTCCAGGATCCAGCGTGCCCGCGGAATCCAGTCGTCGATCTCACCCTGAATGAGATGTCCCAGCACGCTGAAGGGGCTGAACGTCCCCTCGCCCTCGTCCGCGTGCAGGAGGTCCGCGGGCAGATCCTCGAGCAGCACGCGCACGGTGCCGGGCGTGCGGGCGAGGAGCGTGAGGATGTCCTCCGCCAGCGCCTCGTCGTCGATGATCGTCTCGTTCGCCGCTTCGTTCGTTGTTTCTTCAGTCACCCGCACTCCTCCCGGTCGCGGTGCATGGAACCCGTCGGAACGGAACCTTCGGCCGCCGCCTTTGCAACGGAACTCCGGCACCGCATCCTCCTTCGATCGAAACCCCGCCCCGCGGCGCTTTTGCCACGGGCTGCCAGGCGACGAACCAGGCGAGATCTTCCGGCGTGAGCGACACGGCACCTCTCCAGCACACATCCCGGGAACCGGGCTCTGCCCGGTTCGTGGAGCGGCTGCGTGGGGACACGCCGACGCTGACGGTCGAACTGCGGCCGCCCAGGAGCGGACTCACGCGCGGTGGCGCGATGGACATGTGGATCGACCTCTCCCATGCCATCCGCGGCCTCGCGGCGCGCGACGCCTTTCTCATGCTCACGGACAGCGCGGTGGGCGAGGAGGAGGAGGAAAACCTCCAGCACCTGACGGCCAACCTCGCGAACGAGGTCGACCCCTGGCGGGTGGTTCCCTTCCTGACCTGCCTCCACCCCCTCGACTACTGCCTGCGCTATGTCGACCGCGCACGTGCCCGCGGCGTCGAGAGCGTCACGGTAACGGGCGGAGACAAGGTGCGAGGCGCCGAGCGCTGCGTTCCCCACGGATACCGGCTCCGGCAGAAGTTCCGTGAGCGCACGCGGAGCCTGTCACTCGGAGGCTGGGTCAACCTCCACCGCCCGATCGCCGAGCAGATCGGCTTCGCCACCGACGCGGATTTCGAGGCGGACTACTACCTCACGCAGGTGGTCTCCCACCACGACCTGGCGCGGGCGGAGCGCTGGCTGGAAGGCGCCGGGCGCGCGGGCCTCGAGATTCCCGGCTCGTTTGGCGTCTTCTACTACCGGAACGGCCGCCGAACGGTACTGGAACGGCTGTCCCGCTTCTTCCCGGTGCCGGTTGAAGCGGTGGCTTCGGCCTTCGAAGCGGGAGTCACACCGGAGCGGCACTGCGCGGAGACGATCGTCGCCCTCCGGCGTCTCGGGGCCGCGCACGCCTACCTTTGCAACCTCGCCCCGCACCGCGCCGCCACCCAGTTCGACCGCATCATGGCCGAGGTCGCGGCCCTCGAGCCCGGCGCGCGTTGATTACGTCGCTGCGGGCACGTGACGTTCCCGCGGGAACGTCCCAACCCGACTATTCGGTTGCGTCGAACCGGTTCAGCTTGCCGGACCAGTCGAGAATGCGCCGGTCGGCTGTGAGCAATTCATGCCCCTCCAGAGCCGTGGCAACGATGAGCCGGTCGGCCGGGTCGCCGTGCAAGCCCGGGAGCCGCCCCGCCCGCACGCCTATCAGTCCGCTGACCGGGATTTCGACGAGTCCCTGCGCGAGGAGATCGCGACGCAGGGCCTCCGGTTCCATGAGAAGGTCAAGCCGCCCGCTGTGGACGCGCATCGCGATCTCCCAGAAGGATATGGCTGAGATCGCCGCCCGCCTCCGGGGTAGCGCCCGCTCGATCATCCGCCGGGCGCGCCGCCCGAGCCGACGGTCGCCGCGCCCGTGCCACAGCAGGACGTGTGTGTCGAGCAGGATCAAAACAGATCCTCGTCGGCGTCGTCTCCGTCATCCCACCACTCTCTAGGCATGGGGCCCACGATATCGCCACGGATCCGGATCACGTCGCGATACAGTCCGAATAGCGTCTCCGGTCTCTCCGCACAGGGCACGAGCTTCGACACGGGGCGGCCGTTCTTCGTGATCACGATTTCCTCGCCGGTCTCGGCGACTTCATCCATGAGCTTCAGACACTTTGCCTTGAACTCCGATGCCTTGATCGTCCGCGGGACGCCTGCGGGCCGTTCGTGGTCTGATTCCATCCGTCCGCTCCAAGTCTGTCCGATGTCGTCAACGCACCGTCAATAGAACCATGGTCATGACCATGGTCAAATTATCCTCGAGCCCGCGCCCAGGCCGGTGCGCGAGCCGATGCCCGCGACGGCATGGGCGACGGCACAGCGGTTGGGCGAAGTGAGGTGTTACCCGACTGTCGGTGCGGTACACGTACGCTTGCGACACGGACACGCTGTTGGTACGGGTACGCTTGCTGCCTCGGTTACAACCCCAGCACGAGGACGATCCGAAGATGTTCACTCGACGCGACTGGCTCCGCTCCACCGCCGCCGCGGGCGCGGCACTCTCCCTCAACCCCCGCATCCTGCGCGCGTTCGCGGGACAGGAGATGATCACGCGACCCATCCCCTCCACCGGGGAGGAACTTCCGATCGTCGGCCTCGGGAGTTCGGCAACCTTTCAGCGCGTGGCGCTCAGCGACGACCACACCCAGATCGAAGGCGTCATGCAGGCGCTGGTGGACGGCGGCGGCTCGGTGTTCGACACCGCACCCAGCTACGGACGCGGGGCGTCCGAGAGGGCGGCGGGAGACATCTGCCAGCGGCTCGGGATCTCCGACCGCATCTTCTGGGCGACGAAGGTGAACGTGGCCGGGCGGGGCGGGGGCTCCGCGGATCCGGACGCCGCTCGGGCCCAGATCGAGCGCTCGTTCGAGTACTTCGGCATCCCCGTCATCGACTGCATCCAGGTCCACAACCTGGGCGATCCGCCGGTGCAGGTGGGGATCCTCGAGGAGTTGAAGGCGGCCGGGCGCGTCCGCTACATCGGGATCACCTCCACGAGCAAGCGGCAGTATCCCGCGCTCATTCAGTCCATGCAGGACTATCCCCTCGACTTCATCGGCATCGACTACGCGGTGGACAACGTGAGCGCGGCCGAAGAGATCCTGCCGCTCGCGGCGGAACGGAACATCGGCGTGCTCGTCTACGTGCCGTTCGGGCGCACGCGGCTATGGTCGCGCGTGGGGGACCGCGAGGTGCCGGAGTGGGCGAGCGAGTTCGACGCCCATTCGTGGGCCCAGTTCTTCATCAAGTTCGCGGCCGCGCACCCCGCCGTGACGGTGGTGACGCCGGCCACGAGCCGCGCGGAGCACATGGTGGACAACCTGGGCGGTGGGATGGGACGACTCCCGGACGAGGACCAGCAGCAGCGCATGATCGAGTACGTGAGCCGGCTCCCCGAAGCCGGCTGAACAACCCGCTCAAAACGGCCCGAGCCTGAGCGGAGGCCCGGGAGGACGTTCCCGCGGGAACGCCTTCCCGGGCTTCCAGTCGCTTTGAGGCGTCTTCGGTCGTTTCAGGAGACGAGTTCGACCGATTCGTCCGCCGGATCCACCGGGGCGAGTCCCAGCCGCTCCAACTCCCGGTTCACGGCCGCCAGCTCCATGCGCCATACCTCGTCGAGGCGGGTCGTGTAGCCCTCGAGTTCGGCCACCATGATCTCGAACACCTCGTACATCCCGCTCCCGGGCCGGCCGTCGCCGCGCTCCGACATCGAGAGCAGGTTCGCGAGCCGGTTGTTCACCCGGATCGGGAAGTTCAGCGGATCCTGGTTGCTGCGGTTCCGCACCTGGTAGATATCGCCCTCCACCGCGGAAGCCGCCGTCCTAAGCGCCTCCGCGGCCTCCGCGAGCGCGGCGTCGTCCGAGGCCTCGAGCCGGTCGTCGAGCTGTGACTTCACGCGCCGGATCGCGATCACCGACGAGTTGGCCTCGTCCACCCGCGCCCGGATCCGCATCCCGAACTCGAACTGCTCCTGCATGTCCTCGTCCGTCACGTCCTCGATCCAGGGGTGGCGGGCGATCTCGATCTGCGTCGTTTGCACCTCGCCGTCCGCCGTCAGGCGCACGGTGTACATCCCCGGCGGCACGGCGGGCGACATCGTGCGCACGCCCCACAGGATCATGCCGGGGAAGGTCGCGGCGGGCGCGGTGCGAAGATCCCACTGGAGCATGTTGAGCCCCGCCTCGGCCGGCATCGCGGGTCCGGCCCAGCGGTCGCGGGCCGGGGCCGGCGCCGCTTCGCCCTCCGCGGCCGTCGAGTCCCCTTCGGCGGCCGGGTCGGGGCGCTCGGCCGGCTCGTAGGTGCGCAGCACCGTCCCCGCCGCATCCAGAATCTCGAGCCGCGCCTCCTCCGGCGCCTCCCGGAACCACCACGAGAGCGTGGCGCCGTTGGCGGAGCGGTGCGCGGTGGCCGGATCGAACAGCGCGACCGCCTCCTCGGTCAGCCCGGGGCGCGCCTGCCGCAGCGGCGCCAGGTTGTCGAGCACCCAGAACCCGCGGCCGTGGCTCGCGATCGCCAGTTCGTTGTGCTCCACGATCACGTCCGACACCGGCAGGTCCGGGAACCCCGGGTTCAACTCCTGCCAGTTCGCGCCGTCGTCGTACGACACGTACATGCCGTGCTGCGTCCCGGCATACAGCATTTCCTCCCGGTTCGGGTCCTCGCGCACCGCGTGCACGTACGCCTCATCCCGGATCCCGTCCACGATCTTCGTCCAGCTCGCCCCGTAGTCGTCCGTCTTCCAGATGTAGGGGGAGCGGTCGTTCAGGAGCGGCTTCCGCACGGAGATGTACGCCCGGCCCGCATCGAACGCCGAGGCGTCGATCTGGCTGACGCGCCCGAAGTCCGGCATGTCCGGCGGCGTCACGTTCGTCCACGTCGCGCCGCCGTCGCGCGTTACGTGCACGAGGCCGTCGTCCGACCCCGCCCAGATCACGTCGATGTCCACCTTGCCCGGCCCGACCGAGAAGATGGTGGCGTAGACCTCGGGTCCGTTCATGTCCCCGGTGATCGGCCCGCCGGAATGTCCCAGCGTCATCGGATCGGCGCGCGTGAGGTCGCCGCTGATCGCCTCCCAGTCGTCGCCCCCGTTCGTCGTCTTCCAGAGCCGGTTCGACGACGCGTAGAGGACGTTCGGATCGAGGGAGGAGAAGATGATGGGGAACGTCCACTGCCAGCGCTCCACCATCTCGCTCGCCGGCTCGCCCGAGTAGAACCAGGGATAGGGGTTCACCTCGCGCGACGTGCCGAGACGGCGGTTGAAGCGGTCGATGTAGCGCCCGTTGTTCGTCCCCGAGAAGAAGATGTCGATATCCTTCGGGTCCGGCGCGATGTAGCCCGGCTCTCCGCCCCCGGCCCGGTACGCCACGTCCATCGAACCCTCGGTGATGCTCGCGGGCTGGCCGCCGCCGAACCCGGGCGCCTGGCCGAAGCCGAGCCGGTTCGCGTTCCAGGCGGAGGGCAGGCAGAGCGTCGAGTTGTCCTGCTGCGAGCCGCAGACGTGGAAGGGCACGTGGGCCGTCGTCACGCCGTGGTAGAACTGGGCGGTCGAGAACTCCTGGTCCGTCCAGTGCTGCCCCGTGTCGAAGCTGACCGCGCCGCCGCCGTCGTTCGCCACGACGAGGTGCGCGGGATCCTGCGGGCTGATCCAGAGGTCGTGGAAGTCGCCGTGCGTTCCGTTGTTGATGACCTCGTACGTCGCACCGCCGTCCGTCGAGCGGAAGAAAGAGGTGTTCTGCACGTACACGACGTCGGGATCGTGGTGGTCGGCAAAGACGTGCGTGTAGTAGAAGGCCCGCTGCCGGATGCGGCGCTCGTCGTTGATCAGTTCCCACGTGTCCCCGCCGTCGTCGCTGCTGAACAGCCCCCCGTCCGCGTGCTCGAACAGGGCGTACACGCGGTCCGAATCCGCGCTCGAGACGGCCAGCCCGATCTTCCCCACGACCCCCGATTCCGGCATGCCGGGGTTCCGGGTGATCTCCGTCCACGTGTCGCCCCCGTCGGTGCTCTTGAACATCCCGCTTCCGGGGCCGCCCGAGGACATCGTGTATTCCTTGCGGAAGGCCTCCCACAGCGCCACGTAGATCACGTCGGGGTTGTTCCGGTCTATCGCGATGTCGACCGCGCCCGTGCGCTCATCGCGGAAGAGGATGCGCTCCCATGTGTCGCCGCCATCCGTGCTCCGGAAGAGGCCCCGCTCTTCGCTCGGCACGCTGTATTTTCCGAACGACGCGACATAGACGATGTTCGGATCCGTGGGATGGATCCGGATGTTTGCGATTGCGTCGGATTCGGAGAACCCGACGTGTTCCCACGTCTCGCCCGCGTCCCGGCTCCGGTACACGCCGTCCCCCGGCATGATGTTGCCGCGGATGCAGGTTTCCCCCATGCCGATGAAGATGAGGTCCGGCTCGGTCTCGGAGACGGCGACCGCCCCGACCGACGCCGACGTGATCTTGAAATCGGTGACCGGGAACCAGTTCTCGCCCCCGTCCGTCGTCTTCCACAATCCCCCGCCGGTCGCCCCGAAGTAGCCCTCCAGCGGCCGCCCCACGACGCCGCTCGTGGCGATCGAACGCCCGCCCCGGTCGGGACCGAGATTCCGCCATCGGTATCCCGCCAGAAACGCGGAATCCAGCGTGACCGCCCCGGGGGCGACTTCCTGCGCCGCGAGCGGGCGCGAGTGGCCGGGACCGGCGAACGGTACGAACAGGGAGAATGCCAGCAGTGAAGCAAAGAGACGCGGGATGCGGTTCATGGCGTGGCTCCGGGCGTAGTCGACGATGACGGCTGATCGTCCGCCGAAGATACACAGCTGGAAGGACAGCGGAAGGCGGCTCGAGGGGGCGCCGGGGTCACGACAACCCGGCGACCGAAGTATGTTGCCGGATGAAGGAAACCAACGACGGTGTGCTGGAGTTTCCGGCGGCGACCGGGTCCCGCGCGCGCGGACGGGTCAGGGTCGGCTACCTCGGGCCGCCCGGAACATTCAGCGAGCAGGCGGCGCGGACCTACGACCGGGCGGCGCGCCACGTCGCGTTCCGGGACATTGCGGGCGTCGTGCAGGCGGCGGACAGCGGGGACGTCGACGAGGCCATCGTCCCGCTGGAGAACAGCACGGAGGGCCCCGTCACGCTCACGACGGACCTCCTCGTCCACCACACGGACCTCCGGATCCGGCGCGAAGTCATCCTTCCGATCCACCACTGTCTGCTGACGGAGGGCAGCGTCGATCTCGACGAGGTGAAGGTCGTCTACTCCCATCCGCAGGCGATCGCCCAGTGCCGCGCATCTCTGGCGCGCCTGGTACCGAACGCGGAAGCCGTGGCCTCGCTGAGCACCGTGAGCGCGGTGCAGGACATGCAGATCGAGGGGCCGGGGGCGGCGGCCATATCGAGCTGGCGGGCGGCCGAGGTCCTCGGCGCCTTCGTGCGCGCGTCCCCCATCGAGGACGTGCCGGGAAACCGCACCCGGTTCGTCGTGCTGGCGCGGAAGGACCACGAGCCGACCGGGAGGGACAAGTCGTCGATCTGCTTCGACTTCGCGGCGGACGGACCGGGCACGCTCTACCTGTCGCTCGGTGAACTGGCGGACCGCGGGATCAACATGCTCAAGATCGAATCCCGGCCCGCGAAGAGCAGCCTCGGGCGGTACATCTTCCTCATCGACCTGGAGGGGCACCGCACGGACCCGCTCGTGGCGGAAGCGCTGGACCGAATCAGGGAGCGTGCGTCGTCCTTCAAGATCCTGGGTTCCTACCCGAAGGCGGCGACACCGGAAACCTGAGAAACCGGGTTCGTTATCCCGCGACCCTCGGCGGCGTTCCCAGTCGCGTCAGATTCGTCCCGAGGACGCCCTCCACGGCGGCGGCCCGGGCGAGGAGTTCGAGGTCCGTGCCGGAGGGTCCCATCAACTGCAGACCCACGGGCATGCCTTCACCGTCCAGCCCGGCGGGAAGCGAGATCGCGCACATGTCGAGCATGCTGGCGGGGCAGGTGCCGGAGAGCATGGCGCGGTTAGCCTTCCGGTAGGCGTTGAGTCGGGCGAGCGCCGCGAGCGGCGGCGGCGAGATCGGGAGCGTGGGCGCGGCGAAGAGGTCGATCCGTTCCGCGTCGAGCCGGGCGTGAAGGTCGGTCGAGAGTCGGCGGCGGTGCTGGTGAGCGGCGATATACTCGAGCGCCGGCACCCCGGTCGCCGCCTCCAGCCGCGTTCCGATGATGGGATCCAGCAGCGGAATCCAGGCGGGCAGTTCACGTTGCAGGAACCCCACGAATTCGGGCTGGACGATGGGTCCGGAGAGGTAGCGTTCCGCGGCTTCGTCCAACTCGGGAGCGTCGAGCTCGAGCACGTCCGCGCCGGCGGCGCGCAGCTCTTCCAGCGCACCCTCGACCACGGCGGCGATCGCGGAGTCGGCATCCGTCCACAGACGGCAAGCGGGAAACCCGATCCTCAGCCCCGAAACCTCTTCCGGGACCGGGTCGGCCGGCGCGTCGCCGGTGCGCGCGAGCGAGTCGATCGCGCGGAAGGCGTAGCGCAGGTCCTCCACGGTGTGGGCGAGCATCCCCACCGTGTCGAGTGAGGGGCTGAGAGGGACGACGCCGGTCGTCGGCCAGCGGCCGGTGGTGGGACGGAGGCCCACGACGCCGGTCGCCGACGCGGGGATGCGGATCGACCCCCCCGTGTCCGTGCCGAGGGCGATCCGGGCCGAACCTTCCCACAGACTCACCCCGGCGCCCGCCGACGACCCTCCCGGGGCCCGGTGATCGACCGGATCCCACGGGTTCACGGGCGTCCCCGTGTTGGGGTTCAGCCCGACTCCGCCGAAGGCGAACTCGACGGTGTGCGTCTTGCCCGTGAAGATGGCGCCCATCCCGCGCAGCGACGCCACGAGGAACCCTTCGGGCCAAGGGGGGAGCTCCCGCTTCGTGCCGGCGTACAGCGAGTATCCGTCGAGGGCATACAGATCCTTGACGGATACCGTGACGCCGGCGAGGGGGCCCGGATCGTGGCCGCGGCCGGCGGCGTCGTCGATGGCGTCGGCCTGCCGCCGCAGCGCCCCGGCGTCGAACGCGATGTACGCGTTCAGATCGCTGGCCTCGTGGCGACGGATCGCGGCGTCCGCCTCGCCGCGCGCCCCCCCGAGACCCCCTCGGACGTCCGCCGCGACGCGTCGAATGGGCGTGTGAGTCACTGGTGTCATGTCCCGAAAGTACCTCGGGTTATTCGATCCGGTACTTCATGCTGGCGCTCACCGCCCAGTATCCAAGCCGAGAAAAATCCAGCGTGGAGACGTAGGGTGTGACCCCGTCCGCGTGCACGGGCGCGTGGCTTCGAATCGTCGTCCACTGCGCGTCCACGCTGAAGTCGGGGGCCTGCACCCAGCGGCCCTTCAGGCCGATGGAGACCTGATCGGAGAGGGCGTAGTCCACGCCGGCCAGGAGCTGGAATCCCAGTCCGATCTCGGCGACGTCCGTCGACAGCTCGCTGACCGTTCCCGCCGCCGCGCGCTGCCAGTCGGGCGACGCGCCGGGCTCGGCGCGCGATCCGCCGAAGACCTCGAGGTAACCCTCCGCGATCGACTTGCGTGCGAAGCCGAGGTAGTAGCGGTAGGCGACCTGGGAGAGCCCCCCTCCCACCCCGAGGTAGGACGTCAGGCGGCCCCCCGTCGGCAGCGACCAGGTGAGGTTGGCGAAGAACTGCCGACCCCGGAACTCGGAGATGTCCCCCCAGGGCGGGCGACCGGGACTCCATTCCGTCTCCTTACCGGTGATCGCGGCTCCCGCCTGCGTACCGAGCATCAGCAACGTGTTGTGGATGATCTGGTGCCGCTGCAGCGCCTCCAATTCGACACTGAGCGGCCCGAGCGAGTACCCGACGGCAACGCTGCCGGTGAGGCCCCACTCCGGGTCGTAGGAATACACACCGCCCAGGTCCGAGCCGGCGAGGCAGCCCGCGTCCCGGGGCGCGTCGGCCAGATTCGGGTACAGCAGCCGATCGCAACGGGTGGGGCTGTTGGGCCCGGACAGCGTCGACTCGGTAGCGGCTCCCTGCGCGAAGCCGACCCCCATGGACACGTAGAGCCCGCGCGACCCCTGCGCGGAAAGGGTCGAAGCCCCGGCGAGCATCGCCGCGGCGAGGAAGGTCCCGGCCGCGAAGATCCGCCGCCGGCTTGATCCTGAATATCGCATCATCGTTTCTGCTCTCATATGGAGTTTGTGGCTGCTTCCAGAGGGAGGCAGCGGAAATGGCCTACACTAAAGTTCCGCGAGCACCGCAGCGGCCCGATCAACCTCGTTTCCGGGCGTGCTGACGAGCGCGCCCGCCACGTGAGGCCGGATCGCATCCAGCACCTCGCGGGCCACGGCGACACCCTCGCGCGCGGCCGCTTCGACGCCGTGCGCCTGTGCCCCCGCCATACGCTCCAGCACCTCCAGCGGTACATCCACGCCGGGCACCTCGTGCGCCAGAAACTCGGCGTTCTCCAGCGACAGAGGGGGCCACAGGCCCACGAGGAGCGGGACGCCGAAGCCCTCGATCTCGCGCGCGAAGGCGAGGAAGTTCTCCAGGTCGAAGATGGGTTGCGTGACGGCGAAGTCCGCGCCCGCCTCGGCCTTCCAGGCAAAGCGCCGGATCTCTTCCTCCGGGTCGACGGCGCCGGGGTTCACGGCAACGCCCTTCACGAACGAGGTCGGGGCCCCGATCGAACTCCCGCCCGGATCGAGGCCGAGGTTTAGCTGCCGGACGATGTTCGTGAGTCCGATGCTGTCGATGTCGTACACGCCGCCGGTGTCGTAGGGTCCGCCGCGCGGGGGATCGCCGGTGATGAGGAAGACGTTGCGGAGACCGGCCGCGGCGGCGCCCAGGAGGTCGCTCAGCATGCCGAGCATGTTGCGGTCGCGGCAACTGTAGTGCGGGACCGTCTCCATGCCGAGTTCGCGCTCGACGACGATCGCGGCGGGAAGCGAGGCGACGCGGCTCCGGTGGGCGGGGCCGTCGACGATGTGGACGGTGTGCACGCCGGCGTCGCGGAGCCGGGCGGCTCCCGCCACCAGTTCGCCCGGGTCCCACCCGTGCGGCGGCGTCAACTCCGCCGCCCCGACGAACTCGCCGCGCGCCAGGCGACGTCCAAGTGCCGAGCGGTCCGCGAGCGGAGGTGGCTCCGCCGCTTCGCGGCCCCCCGCGTCGCTCGGGGAGGAGACGGATACGCGAGCCGGCCCGGGGCCGTCGGTTCCGAGCAGCGTCGCCGTCAGTCGCGTGTGTTCGGGCGACGTGCCGCAGCACCCTCCCACGAAGCGGGCCCCCGTCTCCACCATGCGCCGTGCGTAGCGGGCCATGTATTCCGGACTCGCGAGGTAGATCTTCCGGTCCCCGATGTCGCGCGGCAGCCCCGCGTTGGGCGACGCGGACACCGGCCGCGATGTCGCCGCCACCATCCGCTCGACGCCCAACAACATCGAGGAGGGCCCGACCGAACAGTTGAGGCCGATGACGTCCGCCCCCGCCCCCTCCAGCGCCGCCGCCGCGGCTTCGATCGTGGCACCGTACTCCGTGTGGCCCGCGTCCCCGAAGGTCATCTGCGCGAAGACCGGCGCATCCCCCGCGACCCTCCGCACCGCCCGCACGGCCTGCAGCAGTTCGTCGAGATCGGAGAACGTCTCGAGCATGAAGCCGTCGACGCCGCCTTCCGCGAGCCCGGCGACCTGTCGTCCGAAGAGGTCGGCCGCCTCATCCACCGACGTGGGGCCCCAGGGTTCGATGCGGATGCCGAGCGGGCCGATCGCCCCGAGCACTTCGGCGCGCCCTCCGGCCGCCTGCCGGGCCAGGCGCGCGGCCCTCACGTTGATCTCGTGCACGGACGGCTCGAGGCCGAACGGTTCGAGTTTGACGGGGTTCGCCCCGAAGGTGTTCGTCTCGATGAGTTCCGCCCCGGCCCGCACGTAGTCGGCGTGGACGCCAAGGACGAGGTCGGGCTCCGAGAGGTTCAGTTCGTCGTAACACTGGTTCACGAAGACGCCGCTCTCGTAGAGCACCGTGCCCATCGCACCATCGAGCAGGTGGACCCCGTCTCCCGCGATCCACTCCCTCAGCCGGCCGCTCATGCCGTCGCCTCCGGAACCGGATCCGGGTCGTACGCGAGGTTCGGCGAAAGGCGGCGCTCCGCCTCGGCGAGCGAGATTCCGCTGCGTGCGGCGTAGTCCTCCACCTGGTCCCGCCCGATCCGGCCGAGGCCGAAGTACCGGGCCTCCGGCCGCGCGAAGTACCACCCGGACACCGAGGCGGCGGGGTGCATGGCGTAGTTTTCCGTGAGGGCGATCCCGATTCGACGCTCCACCTCGAGAAGGTCGAAGAGGAGCGCCTTCTGCGAGTGGTCTGGACACGCCGGATAACCGGGGGCCGGACGGATCCCGACGTAGCGCTCCGCGATCCGCGCCTCGTTGTCGAGCCCTTCGTGCGGGGCGTATCCCCAGATTTCCTTCCGCACGATCTCGTGCAGACGCTCCGCCAGCGCCTCGGCCAGCCGGTCGGCGAGTGACTTCGCGAGGAGGCTCTGGTAATCGTCCGCCGCCGCCTCGAAGCGGCCGCAGAGGGCCTCCAGGCCGATCCCGGCCGTCACGGCGAAGGCGCCGCTCCAGTCGGTGGCGCCCGAGATCTCGGGCAGGACGAAATCGGCCAGGCTGACGTTCGCACCCGATGAGCGGTCCATCTGCTGCCGGAGGTGCGGAACCCGCAGCAACTCGTGGCGGCCGCCCTCCGGAGAGAAGAGGACGAGGTCGTCGCCCCGCGCGCTGGCCGGATACAGCCCCGCGACCGCCCGCGCCGTCAGGGACTCGTCGGCGACGATCCGGTCGAGCAGCCCGCGGGCATCATCGTACAGCGACCGCGCCGCCGCCCCTCGTTCGGGATGGTCGAGCAGCGTGGGGAAGCGTCCCTTCATCTCCCATGTCTGGAAGAAGGGGGTCCAGTCGATGTATTCGACCAGTTCCTCCAACGGGAACGGGTCGTACACGTGCACGCCGGGTTCCCGGGGGGACGGCACCGCCACGGCCGCGTCGACCGAAAGCCGGTTCGCGCGGGCCCGCTCGAGCGTGGCGAGCGGGCGCCTCCCCTCGCGGTACTCGGCCCGCACGCGCCGGTACTCGGCGCGGGTCCGCTCCACGAACTCCGCTCCGTCGCCGCCCAGGAGCTTGCCCACGACCCCGACGGCCCGCGAAGCGTCGAGCACGTGCACGGTCGCCCCCGAGTACCGTTCCTCGATCTTGACGGCGGTATGCTTCCGCGAGGTCGTCGCGCCTCCGATGAGGAGGGGCACCGCGAACGCCTCCCGTTCCATCTCGCTCGCCACCCGCACCATCTCGTCGAGCGACGGCGTGATCAGGCCGCTGAGCCCGATCGCGTCCGCGCCGTGGGCCCTCGCCTCCGCAAGAATGCGGTCCGGGGGGACCATGACGCCGAGATCCACGGTGTCGTAGCCGTTACACTGCAGCACGACGCCGACGATGTTCTTCCCGATGTCGTGGACGTCCCCCTTCACCGTCGCGAGGAGAATCGTCCCCTTCCCTTTCCGGGCCACCACTTGGGAACCGGAGTTCGCACCCGCCGCGGAGGTCGCCCGTGCCGCCTTCTCCGCCTCCAGGTGAGGGACGAGGAAGGCGACGGCCCGCTTCATCACGCGCGCCGACTTCACGACCTGGGGCAGGAACATGCGACCGCTCCCGAACAGGTCGCCGACGCGGTTCATCCCCGCCATGAGCGGCCCCTCGATGACCTCCAGCGCCTTGCCGTACAGGAGACGGGCCTCCTCGGCGTCCTCTTCGATGTGTTCGACGATCCCTTCCACGAGCGCGTGCTCGAGCCGCGCCTCGACGCCCTCCGAACGCCAGGCGTCGTCCACCCGCGTCTCGATCCCTTCGTCCCGGATCCGGCCCGCGAGATCCGTCAGCCGCTCGGTCGCGTCGGGCCGGCGGGCGAGGAGGACATCCTCCACCGCTTCGAGCAGTTCCGGGTCGATGTCGTCATAGAGCGGAAGCCGTCCCGCGTTCACGATCCCCATGTCGAGTCCGGCCGCGATCGCGTGGTACAGGAAGGCCGTGTGCATCGCCTCCCTCACGGCGTCGTTTCCCCGATAGGAGAAGGAGATGTTGCTGATTCCGCCGCTCGTCATCGCGCCGGGGAGTTCGTTCTTGATCCGGCGGACGGCCTCGATGAAGGCGACCCCGTACCCGTCGTGTTCCGCGATCCCCGTGCCCACGGCGAAGACGTTGGGATCGAAGATGATCTCCCCCGGACGGAACCCGGCGCCGAGCAGGAGGCGGTAGGCGCGGGCGCAGATCTCCAGCTTGCGGTCCACAGTGTCCGCCTGCCCCCGTTCGTCGAAGGCCATGACGATGACGCCGGCCCCGTAGCGGCGGATGAGGGCCGCCTGCTCGAGAAACGCCTCCTCCCCCTCCTTGAGCGAGATCGAGTTCACGACGGCTCTTCCCTGCGTGCACTTCAGCCCCGCCTCGATGACCTCCCAGCGCGAGGAGTCGATGACGGTCGGGACGCGGGCGATGTCCGGTTCGGCCGCGATGAGGTTCAGGAAGCGGATCATGGCGGCCTCGGAGTCGAGGAGGCCTTCGTCCATGTTCACGTCGAGAAGCTGCGCACCGTTGACGACCTGGTCGCGCGCGACCTCGACCGCCTCGTCGAAATCGTCCTCCCGGATCAGCCGCCTGAAGCGGGCCGAACCCGTGACGTTCGTGCGCTCGCCGATGTTCACGAACAGCGTGTCGGGCCGGATCGCGAGCGGCTCGAGACCCGAGAAGCGGGGCAGCGGATCGATCAGGGGCACGGGTCGCGGCGGCACGCCGTTCATGCGCTCCGCGATCGCGCGGATGTGTTCCAGCTCCGTCCCGCAGCAGCCGCCGACGAGGTTGAGGAGCCCGCGATCCGCGAAATTGCCCAGCAGGTCGGACATATGGGCCGGCGTATCGTCGTAGCCGCCGAACTCGTTCGGCAGGCCCGCGTTGGGGTGGCAGCCCACGGGAACGTCGGCCACGGCGGAGAGTTCCGCGACGTAGGGCTCGAGTTCCTCGGCTCCGAGCGCACAGTTGAGACCGACGAAGAGGGGGTCGGCGTGACGGATCGAGAGCCAGAACGCCTCGACCGTCTGCCCCGAGAGCGTGCGTCCCGACAGGTCCGTGATCGTCCCCGACACGGCGATGGGGATCTCTTCGCCAAGCTCCGCGCCGACTTCGAGGATGCCGCAGATCGCGGCCTTCGCGTTGAGCGTGTCGAACACCGTCTCGACGAGCAGCACGTCGGCGCCGCCTTCCAGCAGCCCCTCCGCCTGCAGGCGGTACGCGGCGGCCAGTTCATCGAAGGTGACGGCGCGGAAGGCGGGGTCCTCCACGTCCGGAGAGAGGGACGCCGTCCGGTTCGTCGGACCCAGGCACCCGAGTACGAAGCGGGGACGGGTCGGGTCCCTGCGCGTGAAGTCGTCGGCGGCCCGGCGTGCGAGCCGCGCGGCCGCCACGTTGACTTCGCGGATCAGGTGCTCGTTGCCGTGTTCGGGCGAGATGCCGTAGTCCGCCTGGGAGATGGCCTGGGCGTTGAACGTGTTCGTCGTGATGAGATCGGCCCCGGCCTCCAGGTAGCTGCGGTGGAGGGACGCGATGTCGTCGGGACGGGTGACGCACAGCACGTCGTGGTTCCCGAACAGCGGCTGCGGATGGCCCGCGAGCGGGCCCGCGCGATAGGCCGCCTCGTCGAGGCCCAGCCGCTGGATCATCGTTCCCGTGCCGCCATCCATCAGGAGGATGCGCCGGTCGAGCGCCTCCCGAATCTGTGCGACGCGTTTTCTTCGGCCTTCGGACACGACGTTCACCCCAAAAAAAAGCCCGGTCGCCAAAGAATCGCGCCCGGGGCGTGGCTCTTTAGCGATTGTTTTGCGTGGCTGCAATCCGCCTCAAATCACCACGTCCGGATTCCCCCGGCAGACGCCAAACTAGCGCTCTCGCGGCGCCGACGAAACTTGGATCGGACTCCATTAAACGATGTCGCGGGAAGATGTGTCTGGCCTTACGTGCAAAACTGGCGTCTGGCGAGCCGCGCGGTGCTCCTCTCCGCGGCTCTCGCGATAAACGGGG
>VXMR01000020.1 GCA_009841005.1 Gemmatimonadales bacterium | reverse complement strand
CTCGCCCACCAGGCTGACGATGTCATCCCAGGTGTCGGCGGTCGTCAGGTCGAGGATCATGCGCGCGTTTCCCAGACCCATGAAGTGACCGTGACCTTCGATGAACCCCGGGATCGCGAGCCGGCCCCCGAGGTCGATGACTTCGGTGCCTTCCCCGATCCATCCGGAGACGTCGTCGTCCGCCCCGAGCGCGACGATACGCCCTTCCCTCGACGCCAGAGCGCTGACCACCTCCCCGCCGTCGCCCGCCAGAGTCGCGATCTTCCCGTTGGTGAGGACGAGTTCAGCCACGCCCATCGGCGGATCGGCGGCCGTCGCGCCGCCCGCTTCCGCCGAATCCCCGGCGTCGGTCGCGCAGGCCGCAAGGGCGGGGAGAAGCAACGATCGGACGAAAGCGGACGGTACTTCACGATGTCGAATCATGGTGTCTCTGACCTTGATGTAGAGCGGTTCGGCTGATCATAGCGGCACGCCGTTGACCGTGCACAGGAGGGGCAGGCCGTCCGCGCGCTCAACTACCCCGCCGGGGCCCGTGCGGGTACGTTTCACGGGAATCCGCTGGGCTTCCGGGCGCTCCCGGATCGTCCGCAAACGAGGCGGGAGAGGACGGGTGCGATGGGGCGAAGGCGTAGTGTCGGAAGGTGGGGAGTCGGCCTCGCGCTGGGTCTCGCCTTCGCCCTTCCGGCCGACGCCGGGGCCCAGATCGGCATCCTCGCGGGCTACAACCGCGACACGCTCGCGGAGTTCCTGCCGGAGAACGGGTTCGATCTCACGGAACTCACCGATGGGTATCACGTCGGAGTCTTCCTGAATTTCAACCTCGCGACCTTCTCCATCCGGCCGGCCGTCATTTACCACCGCATGCCGGAACTCGTCGCGATGGCGGGCGAGGAACGGGTCCGGTTCGACATCGATCTGGTGGAAATCCCGCTCGACTTCCGCATTCGGCTCCCCCTGCCTGCCATCCAGCCCTATGTGCTGGGCGGGCCCGTCCTGACCTTCCCCTCCAGCACGTTTTCGGGCGTGGACGACCTCCTCACGGCACGCCCGGTGCGCGCGGAGTTCGGAGTCGGCGTCGAACTCGACCTCGGTTTCCGGCTCTGGCCCGAAGTGCGCTACGGATTCGGGCTCGGTTCGCTGATGGGATCCGATGTCGCCGTCGGATCCCGGGTACTCCAGGGCGAAGGAGAGCCCCGGCACGACTCCCTGACGCTCCGGCTCGGCATCAGCTTTTAGCAGCTCGCGGCAAGAGTCCCGCTGCGTCCCCGGGGCTGGCCGGACTTGACGCTTCGACGGCCCGTTCCCCATTATGGCTCCGAAAGAATACCGAACAAACACCGAAACCGATGAATCGGGAGACGATGCGGGGAGTTTCCGAGAGACGGCGCTCGATTCGGGGACGCGGAAGCGCGCACAACCCGGCGAACCGCTTCCTTCCTCTCGCGGTGGAGCGGGAGGCCTGGACGCTCGCTTCCGACCCGGATCCGCGGACGGAGATCCTGGAGGATCGATCGCGCTCGATCATCTCCTACAACAACAGTCCGGACCTCGGCTTCGACGCGAGTCTGAACCCGTACCGCGGGTGCGAGACCGGGTGTTCGTACTGCTACGCGCGACCCACCCACGAGTATTTCGGACTCTCGGCGGGGCTCGACTTCGAGAGCCGGATCCTGGCGAAGCCGGAGGCCCCCGCCCTCCTCCGACTCGAACTGGCCTCTCCGCGGTGGAAGCCGCAGGTGCTGGTCCTCAGCGGGGTGACGGACCCGTATCAGCCCGTGGAGCGCCGCCTCGGGATCACGCGCCGCTGCCTCGAGGTGCTGGCCGAAGCCCGGAACCCGGTCGGGATCGTGACGAAGCACCACCGCGTGACGCGGGACATCGATCTCCTGCGTGAACTCGCGCCGTACGATGCCGTGCAGGTTCAACTCTCCATCACGACGCTGGACCGCTCGCTGCAGCGAAGGATGGAGCCGCGGGCGTCGACCCCCGAGCGGCGGCTCGACGCGATTGCGCGCCTGGCGGACGCGGGCATCCCGGTGGGGGTGAACGTCGCGCCCGTGATTCCCGGACTCACGGACCATGAGATCCCGGCCATCGTCGACGCGGCGGCGAAGGCCGGAGCCGGGAGGGCGATCTACATCATGCTCCGCCTTCCGTACGGGGTCGCCGCCCTGTTCGAGGACTGGCTGCAACGAAACTGTCCGGGCCGGGCGGAGAAGGTGCTCAACCGCATGCGGGAGCTGCGGGGCGGGAGCCTCTATGCTTCGAACTTCGGGGAGCGGATGCGAGGGCGCGGCCCGTTCGCCGAACAGGTCGCGCGGCTCTTCTCACTGGCGCGTGCGAAGCACGGCCTCGAGCCGCGCGACTACAACCTCACGGCGGAACACTTCCGGCCGCCGCGGGCCGGCCCCCAATTGGGACTGTTCGACTAGCGGTCGAGGTCTCCGGCGCGCGGCCGCCACCTGAATGCACCCTCCCGCTCCTCCAACTCGACGGTGAGCGTCTGCTCCGCACCGCCGCGGACGATGTGGACCGACACCTCCCCCGGCTCGAGATCGGAGAGAGCCCGTCGCAGGTCGTCGGGGTCCTCGATCTCCTCGTCGCCGAGCCCGACGATGACGTCGCCCGCCCGCAAGCCGCCCTCAGCGGCCGGCGTGTCCTCGTAGACGGAGGTGACGAGGACGCCACCTTCCACGCCGAAGTACTCCGCGAGCTGATCGCCCAGGCTCTGCGTGTTCGCGCCGAGTCGCGGGCGCCCCGACAGTTCGTAGAAGATGCGACTCACCGCCCCGTCGGCGGCTCGTTCCCGGACCTCCCGGAGCCGCTCTTCCACTTCGAGAGCCCGTTCCCGCGCGCGCGCCGACGAGGGCCGGACTCGCGTCAGCTCGACCTGCGGGGAGACGAAAGTCAAGCCACGGCTCGAGAAGACGCCCGTCCGCTCGGCGAGTTCGACGGACACCTCGCGTTCCGCTCCGTCACGGAGCACCGTCAGATCGACGACACGCCCGGGCAGCGTCTCGCTCACCAGCCGCCGAAGCCCCGCAACGCTCTCGACGCGCTCGCCGTTCCAGGCCACGACGACGTCGCCGTCCTCGATGCCGGCCTCGGCCGCCGGTTCGCCGTCGACGACGCCGTCGATGTAGACGCCGTACGCGCGGGACATCCCGAGCTCCGAAGCGCGCTCCCCGTCGACATCCAGGATCTCCACACCGAGGTATGCGCCACCCCCGGAAAAGGCCACCCGGACCCGTTCGCGCCGCTCGTCCTCATCGTCCTCCTGGGCCGCGACCGGCGCCCCACCGGCGTACAGCCCGGCGACCAGCGCCACCGCAAGCCCGATGGCGAGTGACTCCCTCCAGTTCTTCATGTATCCCCCCTCGGGATCATTCCCAGGTCGTGAACCAACGCCTTCGTTTCCTGCAGGGTCGGACACTCCGGGGAGGCCGGTCGGTTGCCCGGCGGGGCAGCCTCAGCGGTCCGGGGCGAAGAAGAGGGGGATGCCTCCCTCCGTCGGCGCGATGACCATGTTGTTGCTCCCCTCGCCGATCCGACCGAGCATCTCCAGGTAGCGCCAGTACAGGTAGCGCTGGCCCGAGATGCCGGCGAGGCTCTCCGCGATGATGTCCTGCGCATCCCGGATCCCCTCGGCCTCCGCGCGCTGCTGGTTCGCCTGCTCGACCACGACCTGGGTCTGGTACTCCTCGGACTGCACCTGCTGCTCGCGCGACAGCTTGGCTTCGATCGCCTCGCGGATCGTCTCCGGCGGCACGACCTCGCGCACGAAGAAATCGGTGATCTCGAGCCCGCGCGGGTTGAGGCGGTCCGTCATCAGCGCCTCGATGCGGCCGGAGATGCCCGTCCGGTTGGTGGACAGGATGTCCGAAGCCTCGATCTCCGCGATCGCGTCCCGGATGGCCGAGCGATACGTGTTGTAGACGAACGCGGCAACGGCGTTCTCGTTCCCCACCGTGAGATAGAGGTGGACGGCGCTGTCCGGGTTGATGCGGTAGCGGTAGGCGGCGTCGACGGCGATCTGGAGCTGGTCCGAGGTGAGGGCGTCCAGGCGCTCGGCCTGTCCGCCCGCGGGGTACTGGACCTCGCGCAGTGGGTAGTTCGTCCACGAGCGCAGGACGTTGTGGTACAGCCCCTGCGTGTAGGGGCGGGACGCCACGGCGCCGGTGACCGGGTTCCGCTTGACCGCCACCTCGTACTCGTCAACGCGGTTGAAGCCGAACACGAACAGGATGAGCACGAAGAGAACCCCGGCGACGGCGGCCACCGTGCCGATGCGAAGCGACTTCACTGATTGAGCCATTCTCGTCCTCCCGAAAAATCGAGACAGTGTCCGCGGGCGGCGAGGCCGTGCGGACGGTATCGTACGTAGTTCATTGCAAGGTAAGCGCGCGGTCGCGCCCGTCCCACCTCGCGGGCGGGATCTGTGGTCGCATCTACACGCCTGGCGGGAGGACCATTCGTGATTCGACAGGTGTTGCGCGCGGCATTGATGGCGCCGGTCGTGGCGTGGGCCTGCTCGGCCCCGACCCCCGACTACGACGTCCTCATCCGCGGGGGGATGGTCTACGACGGGTCCGGGGACCCGCCGCGCACGGCGGATGTGGCGATCGCCGGCGACACGATCGCGGGCATCGGCGACTTCGCCCCGGCCTCCGCCCGGACGACGATCGACGCCGCCGGGCTCGCGGTGTCCCCCGGCTTCATCAACATGCTCTCGTGGGGGACCGAATCGCTCATCGTCGACGGCCGTTCGCTGAGCGACATCCGCCAGGGCGTCACGCTCGAGGTGTTCGGCGAGGGTAACTCCATGGGGCCGCTGAATCCGCAGATGAAGGCGGATATGCTCGCCCGCCAGGGCGATGTGCGCTTCGAGATTCCGTGGACTTCGCTCGGCGAGTACCTGGACCACCTCGTGGAACGCGGCGTCGCAACCAACGTGGCCTCGTACGTCGGGGCCACAACCGTGCGCGTGCACGAGATCGGCCACGAGGACCGACCCCCGACGCCCGAGGAGCTCGGGCGGATGCAGGAGCTCGTGCGGGAGGCGATGCGCGAGGGCGCCGTCGGCGTCGGATCGTCGCTCATCTACGCGCCCGCCTTCTACGCCGATACGGATGAGCTCATCGCCCTCGCGAGCGCGGCCGGAGAGTTCGGCGGCGGCTACATCTCCCACCTGCGGAGCGAGGGGAACCGGCTCATCGAGTCCGTGGACGAGCTGATCTCGATCGCCCGGGAAGCCGGCGTGCGGGCGGAGATCTACCACCTGAAGGCCGCCGGGAGCGAGAACTGGGCGAAGCTGGACGAGGTCATCGAGCGTGTGGAGCGGGCGCAGGCGGAAGGACTCGAGATCACGGCAGACATGTACACCTACACGGCCGGCTCGACCGGGCTCGATGCGGCGATGCCGCCGTGGATCCACGAGGGCGGGCACACCGCGATGATCGCGCGGCTCCGCGACCCCGAGACGCGCGCGCGGATCGCGGCGGAGATGCGGACGCCCACGGACGAGTGGGAGAACCTGCTGCTCGCGGCCGGCTCCCCCGACCGCGCGCTCCTCGTCGGCTTCCGGCAGGATTCCCTCAAGTACCTGACGGGCCGGACGCTCGCGGAAGTGGCGGAGTCGCGCGGCACGGGCATCGAAGAGACCGCGATGGACCTCGTCGTGCAGGACGACAGCCGCGTGGGGACGGTCTATTTCATGATGTCCGAGGACAACGTGCGGCGTCAGGTCGCGATTCCGTGGGTGAGCTTCGGGTCCGACGCGGGATCGCTCGCCCCGGAGGAACCCTTCGTGCGCTCGAGCACGCATCCGCGCGCGTACGGCAACTTCGCGCGGCTCCTCGGCCGGTACGTGCGGGACGAAGGCATCATCCCGCTGGAGGAGGCGATCCGGAAACTCACGTCGCTGCCGGCCGCCAATCTCCGGCTGGAGGGGCGCGGCCGGCTCGCACCCGGGTATTTTGCCGACGTCGTGATCTTCGACCCCGCGACGATCGCGGATCACGCGACGTTCGAGGAACCGCACCAGCTCGCGACGGGCGTGCGCGATGTGTTCGTGAACGGCGTGCAGGTCCTGGCGGAGGAGGAGCCGACGGGCACCACGCCCGGGCGCGTGGTCCGGGGCCCCGGCTGGGAGGGCGCCTCCCGCTGACGTGCTCGACACGCGGGCGACTCCGCGTGTCGTAAGGCGATCCTCGACCTTTCCGACGCAGTGTTGACGGGGTATAGCAGAGTTTATATAGTTAGTATATCGTTACTTATATAGTGTGCCCCGGAAGCCCATGAGCCTCGATCACATCCTTCTCGGCCTGCTGCGCGAGCCTGCGAGCGGGTACGACCTCAAGGACGCCTTCAGCGAGACCGTCGCGCACTTCTGGTCGGCCGAACTCAGCCAGATCTACCCCACCCTCAAGAGTCTCGAGGAGCGGGGCCTGCTGCGGAGCCGGCTCGAACCCTCGCCGAGGGGACCGGACCGCCGCGTCTACACGCTGACCGGGGACGGGCAGGAGGAACTGCGCCGCTGGGTGCGCAGCGAACCGGTGGTCGGCACGGAACGGTTCGCCTACCTCGCCCAGCTCTACTTCATGAGCGCGATCGACGATCTCTGCGAGACGCGTGCCTTCATGGCGGAGCTGCGCGACCGGCTGGCGGGCCGGCTGGCGGAACTGCGGACGATCGAACGGAAGATTTTCGCCGCGCACGGCGATCAGCCGGATCGATACAGCGACGACGGGTTTCACCGCTTCGCGACGCTGCGCATGGGCATCGATTCCATCGGTGCGAAGGTGACCTGGTGCGACCTCACGCTGGCGGCCATCGACCGGCGGCTCGCTTCCCCACCGGAGCCCGCGCCATGACCCCGCTGCTCGACGGGCTCCTCCGGATACACGTGGCCGCCGGCTTCGTGGGTCTCGCGGCGTTCTGGGTCCCGGTGGTCGCTCGCAAGGGCGGCCGGGCGCATGTGCGGGCGGGACTGGTCTACGCCTGGTGCGCCTACGTCGTGGCGGTGACGGCGGCCGTCGTGGGGGCGGGGCGTATCGCCACCCATTGGACTCAGGGCGTCGGCTTGGCGGAGCGACCCGACCTCTACGCCTTCCCCCTCTTCCTCGGCTACCTCGGCGTCGCGACATTCGCCCTGGTGCGCCAGGCGATGCGGGCCGTGGCCACCCGGCGCGCGCCGGAGACGCTGCGGACCCCGTTCCACGAGGCCGTCGCCTGGGCGTCGATCGCCGGCAGCATCGTCGTCATCGCCTTCGCGCTCGGGGCGTGGTCCGGCCTCTCGCCGGTGCTGTTGGGGCTGAGCCCTGTCGGCCTCGTCACGGGGCGGAACATGCTGCGGCTCATGAAAAACCCCGGGGCGGAGCACATGGGCTGGTTCTACAGCCACATGGCGTCGATGCTCGGCGGCGGGATCGCCTTCCACACGGCGTTCTTCGTCTTCGGGGCGCAGCGCCTCTTCGCCTACGAGATCGCGGGAGCGCTCGGCATCGTGCCCTGGATCCTGCCGGCGATCATCGGCATTCCGGCCATCACCGTCTGGACCCGGTACTACCGGCGGAAGTTCAGGCCCGCCGCCCGCCGCGCGGCTCCCGGCTAGTTCCCGCGCGCGCTCCGGCTGGTGTCCGCGCGCGGCCCGGCTAGTTGCCGCGGGCGCCGCCGTCGAAGGCACGGCTGTCGGAAGCGCCCCAGCGGAGCCCCGTGTCCCAGTCGATATAGATGCCCATCGCCTGACCCTGTCCGCTCCGCGTCCGCGTCACGTGTCCCATGCCCTCGTAGAGACGCTGCGTGTCGGGCGAGAAGCCCCACTCCTCGAACGAGGTCACGTCGGGCAGCCACTGGTGGTGGATGCGCGGCGACTCGATGGCCCGGCCGAACTGCGACCCGGTCATCCCGTGGTCGACGACGTTGAGCACGACCTGCAGCGTGGTGTTGATGATCGTCCGCCCCCCCGGACTTCCGATTGCGAGCACCGGACGGCCGTCACGCGCGACGATCGTCGGTGTCATGCTGGACAGCGGCTGCTTCTCGGGCGCCACGAGGTTGGGCGGCGTCCCGATCGTGCCGCGCGAATTCGTGCGGCCGGGGATCGCGTTGAAGTCGCCGAGTTCGTTGTTCAGCAGAAAACCGGCCCCGGGGACGACGATACTGGACCCGTAGCCGAACTCGAGCGTGTACGTGACCGCGACCGCGTTCCCGTCCGAGTCCACGACGGAATAGTGGGTCGTCTCCTCGCTCTCCTGGAGGAAGGCGCCGTTGAAGGCCGCCGAATCGCTCCTGGAAGCCCTCTCCGTGTCGATGCTCGCCCGCAGGAGACCGGCGTATTCCTTGGACGTCAGACGGTCGATCGGCATCTCCGGATTGAACTTCGGGTCGCCGAGGTGGAGGGCTCGGTCCGCGTACGAGCGCCGCATCGATTCGGTGAGCAGGTGCAGGTAGAGCGCCGAGTTGTGCCCGATCTCGGCCAGGTCGTACCCCTCGAGGATATTGAGCATCTCCACGAGCCCCGTGCCGCCCGAACTCGGCGGCGGCATCGAGTAGACGTCGTAGCCCCGGTACGTTCCGTGAATCGGGGTCAACTCGTCCGCCTCGTAGCGGGCCAGGTCCTCCTCCGTGATCAGGCCTCCGTGCTCGGCCATGAAATCGGCGAGCAGCTTCGCCGTCGTGCCGCGGTAGAAACCGTCGTGCCCGTCGCTCTGGATGCGGCGCAGCGTCTCGGCGAGGTCCGGCTGACGGAAGGTCTCCCCCGGCTCGTACATGCGGACGCCGTCCTTGAGGAAGGCCGCGCGGGTCGCATCATAGAGCGGCCCCGCCCGCCCGGGCAGGGAGCGGAGCCAGTTCTGCATCGCCCACGTGGAGGGCATGCCGTCCTCGGCCAGCCGGATCGCGGGCTCCAGGAGATCCGCCCAGGGCAGGCGGCCCAGGCGCTGGTGCGCCTTCCACATCCCGGCCACCGTGCCCGGCACGCCGACGGCGAGCAGGCCGATGTGGTTCGAATTGTCCCGGACTTCGCCATCCGGACCCAGGTACATGCGCTCCGTCGCCGCGAGCGCCGCCTTCTCGCGGAAGTTGAACGTCGTCACCTCGCCGTCCGCCCCGTGATACACGAGGAAGCCGCCGCCGCCCACGTTGCCGGCCGAAGGCAGCGTTACGGCCAGCGCGAAGGCGGTGGCCACGGCGGCGTCGACTGCGTTGCCGCCCCGGTTCAGGATCTCCTGGCCCGCTTCCGAGGCGAGGTAGTGGCTGCTCACGACCATGCCTCCGCGCGAGGGCGCGGCCATGCGGCCGGACTGGGCGGCGAGCGGCGCGAGGACGATGATGGCGATGGACGCGCTCAGGGCGAGGGTCCGGATGGCGAACGCGAACTTCCTGGGCATCAAGCGCCTCCTCTGCGGGTTTCGCGGGCAATGTCGCGCAGTCGCGCGCAATGTCGGGTGACCGCCCGCGGTCGGAAAGAGCGGCCGGGAAGGTGCACGGTCAATTCGAGGGCGGCACGATCGCGATCGCGCGCAGGGGGGCGCCGGACCCGCCCGAGATCTTCATGGGCAGGGCGATGACGGTGGCGCCGCGGGGCGGAAGGCGGTCGAGGTTCGTGAGATTCTCGAGACCCGGCGCATTCGCCGCGGCGACGATCTGGTGCACGATGAAGTCGGTGGAAGCCCCGTAGTCGATGGAAGCCACATCGGCTCCGAGGGCGGCGGCCCCTCGCTCCTCGACGAGGAGGCGCGCGGCGGCCTCGCCGTAACTTGGGAAGTGGAGTTGCGAGGCATCTCCGGGCGTGTCGTCGCCGAGGTATGAGAGGGCGTCGGGCCAGCGCGCGCTCCACCCCGTTCGGAGGAGAACGAGGCTCCCGGGCTCGATCAGGCCGTACTCCGCCTCGTGTGCCACGACGTCGGCTGCGGTCAGTCGATAGTCCGCATCTTCGGCCGCCTGAGCCGTGATATCGATCACGATCGCCGGACCGATGAGCCGCCCGAGCGGGATCGATGCGACGTCAGGCCCTCCCTCGAGGAAATGGATGGGGGCATCGATGTGGGTGCCGCCGTGCTCGGCCGTCGCGAGGGAGTAGGCGGAGTAGAAGTAGCCGGCCTCGGTCTCCCCGAAGGCCAGTTCCTGCAGCGCGAACCCTGCCGTGTCCGTCGGCCAGTAGACCGTCTCGTCGCCGAAGGCGTGGCTGAGATCGACGACTGTAGCCCTCCAGATCGAGCGGTCCCGGAGCTTCGCCGCCCGGGTGTGCCGAGGCGGCCGACGTGTCGCCGGGGGTCTCCACCCACACCGAACAGGCCGCCGCCACGCCCCCGATGAGGGCCGCTGCCGCCGCACGCGAAAGCTCCGAGATCGCCATGTTTCTCCTCCCTTCCCTCCTGTGCCGTACGGGACGTCGCCCGAAACCTGAAAGTGGCGACTCGCGGTTGGCGAAGCGAGATTCGCGCATGCGCAGGATCACTCGGGGCCTCCTCATCGTCTTCCTTGCCTCCCTCGGCTATGGGGCCCTGCCGATCTTCGCCAAGCTCGCGCTCGCCGAGGGAGTCGAGGTGCTGCCGCTGCTCGCCTGGCGCTTCCTGCTCGGGAGCGGGCTGCTGTGGATCTTCGTGGTCGCCACCGGGCGGCCCCGGCCCCCGCGAGGACGACGGACCGGTCTCGTCCTCCTCGGTCTGCTGTACGCGTTCAACTCTGTGTGCTACATGCTCGGGCTCGACCGCCTGCCGGCGTCGGTCGCGACGCTCGTTCTGTTCAGTTATCCGGCGATGACCGTGCTCCTGTCGCGGCTCTGGGTCGGCGAACGGCTGACTCCGCGTCGCATCGCCGCCCTGGCGCTCACGACCATCGGGTGCGCGCTGACCGTTGGAGCCGGACTCGGAGGGGGGGATCCGCTGGGCGTGGGGCTCGTTTTGCTCGCGGTCGTGTTCCTGGCGGCGTGGATCGTGCGGAGCCATGGGGTCTTCGCCGGGCTGCCGCCCATCTCCGCGACGGCCACGGCGCTGACGTCCACCGCGTTAGCGATCTCGGTGACCGGGCTGGCTACCGGCGGAATCGGGGTGCCGCTCACGCCCGCCCCGCTTCTCCTCCTCGGGGCGATCGGCCTCTTCTCGACCGCCGTCCCGATCACGGCCTTCCTCATCGGGATCCAGTGGATCGGCCCGGGCAGGGCGGCGACCGCCGCGACCATGGAGCCCGCGGTGACGCTCGCGCTCGCCGCCGCCGTGCTCGGCGACCGCCTCTCGGCCGCGCAGTGGCTCGGCGCCGCGCTCATCCTCGCCGGGGTCATCTCGCTTCGGCTGGAGCCTCGATCGGATATCGCCGATGGCCATCCCTAGCAGGCCGTGACGGCACTCCAACCATCCGGGCGCAAGGCGCGTCTCAAGATCGAAACAGGAACGCGGACCAGGACGTGATCGAACCGAACGGTAAATCCCGGGAGCTCGGGCCGGACGCGCGGGCGGAGGGGCAACCTTCCGCCGGCGTCGAGGCGGACGTGCGGGCGGCGACGTTCGGGGATGCCGCGGCGTTCGAGCGTCTCTACCGCGCCCACGTGTCGCGGGTGTACGGGCTCGCGTGCCGAATGGCCGGGAGCGAGCGGGCGGACGAACTCACGCAGGACGTCTTCGTTCGGGCGTGGGAGAAGCTCGGGACGTTCCGCGGGGAATCGGCCTTCAGTTCGTGGCTGTACCGGTTGGCGGTGAACCTCGTGTGCAGCCGGCTGCGAGCGCTGAAGCTGCAGAGGGAACGGGAGATGGCGAACGAGATTCCCCTGGCGTTGGCCCGGGCGCGCCGAGACAGCATCGAGATCCGTCTCGACTTCGAGGTTGCGCTCGAACGGCTCCCGGATGGGGCGCGCGAGGTCTTCGTCCTGCACGACGTCGAGGGTTACAAGCACCGCGAGATCGCGGAGATGATGGAGATCACGCCCGGGACTTCGAAGTCCCAGCTGCACCGGGCACGGATGATTCTGAGACGGCACCTGGACAGGTAGTTGAGCCGATGACAGATCGAGAACAGCGGAAGGATCGCTTTCGGGACCGTCTTTCCGAGTACATCGACGGCAACCTCGGCGTCGAGGAGGAGGTCCTGATCGAGCGGCACCTGGAGCGCTGCGAGGACTCCGCCCGAACGCTCGCGGAGCTCGAGGCCGTGGTGGACCGGGCCGCGAGCCTCGGGCCGCGCGAACCGGCCGAGGATCTCTGGCCCGGCATCGCGGAGCGGATCGGCGTCCGGCCCGCCAGGCTCGCGGGCGTGGCGCCCGACACCTCCGAAGCGCCAACCCGAAGGAGGCCGCCCGTCCGCTTCATCGCGCGTTTCGCGCCGCAGCTCGCGGCCGGCATCGCGCTGGCGTGGCTCTCCGGGGCCCTCGTGTGGACGGCCGTGACGCGGGACCACATCGCGGGGATCCCGGGCACGGCGGGCACCTCCCCGGTAATCGGCGCTCCGTCGCTCCTGCCGCCGTCCGTGCAAAGCGCCTCGACGCTTCAAGGCGACGGATCGAGCGCCGAGGAATACGCCCGTCTGATCGCTGAACTCGAGCGCGTGCTGTTCGACTCGGAGCGGCCGCTGCCGCCGGAGACCGTGGCGCGTATCCGGCGCGCTCTCGTGACGATCGACCGGGCCATCGAGGACGCGCGAGCCGCGCTGCTCGAGCTGCCCGATGACCCCTACATACAGCAACACATGGAGAACACTATGCGACGCAAGTCGGAGTTCCTTGCCCAGGCCGTACAGCTCGCGGCGACAGACTGATGGCCCCGGCGACGGTTTTCCTGGCGGTCCTCGCAGCGACAAGCCCCGGCGAGCGCGACACGACGTTCGTCGTGCCCGAGGGCGCGCGCATCGAGATCGAACACCGCGACGGAGACATCCGCGTGATGGGCGCGAGCAGCCGCGAGGCGCGGGTCGTGCTCGACGACGATGACGGCAGGATTCGCGTGCAGTCCTCGGGTGGCACGATTCGGCTCGGCACGAACCGGGGCGGCGACGGCGCGGACTTGCTCATCTGGCTTCCGGAGGATGTCGAGGTGAGCGTGGCTGGACACGAGGGCGACATCACGGTCGCGGGCATCGCCCGGGGTGCGGTGTCTGTGAGAACGGCGGATGGAGACGTGGAGATCGATGGGGCCGGCAGCGTCAGCGTCGCCACGCTGGACGGCGGCGTGACGATATCGAACGCCGGATCCGCGACGGTCAGCGTGACGGACGGCGACGTGTGGCTCGACCAGGTCGCCGGGAGCATCAGCGTAAGCGGGATCGACGCCGACGTCGTCGTCACGAATACCGACACCCGCGCCGTCGCGGTCACGGTCGTGGACGGCGACGTCTGGTACGACGGCGCCGTTCAGGCGGACGGCAGCTACTCGCTCAGCACCCACGACGGCGATGTGACGTTCGCCGTCCCGGAGAACGCCGGCGCCCGCGTCTCCGTGTCCACCTTCGATGGAGAACTCATCCCCTCGTTCCCCATCCAGTTCCGCGGAGGCCGTCTGCGGGGCGGCGAGTTCACGGTCGGGGACGGATCCGCCGCCGTGACGCTGAAGTCGTTCGACGGAGACATCCTCCTCATCCGGCCGGGGGAGCGCACCCCCGACCTCGAACTCGAGTAACAGCGAATCCACGAAACCGGGAGCAGCGTGATGCGGAAAACAGTGCGACAACTCGCCGCGGCGGCGGCATGGCTCATGATCTGGGGGGCTGCGGAAACTCAGGCCCAGGATTTCGAATGGCAGGGGTCCGTGGATCGCGGAGACGCAGTCACGATCCGGGGCGTGAACGGGTCAATCACGGCGAGCGCCGCGAGCGGCAGCCAGGTACAGGTGCGGGCCACGAAGGAATGGGATGATGACGATCCGGATTCGGTCCGCATCGAGGTGGTGGAGGATTCGCGCGGCGTGCTGATCTGCGCCGTCTACCCCTCGAGGCGCGGGCGGGACCCGAACCGGTGCGGCCGGGGCGACGCCTACGAGATGAATGTCCGAAACAATGACGTGAAGGTGCATTTCACGGTCGAGGTTCCGGCCGGTGTCGAACTGGAGGCCCGGAGCGTGAACGGAGAGATCGAGGCGCGCGGGATCGCCGATGACGTGGAGGCGCGAACGGTAAACGGCGGGATCGCGATCGAAAGCGCCGGACCGGTGTCCGCCGAGACCGTGAACGGATCGATCGAGGCGCGGCTGGGAAGCGGGCCTTCCGAAGACCTCCGCTTCAAGACGGTGAACGGGGGGATCCGGCTCGTGCTCCCGAACGGGACCGATGCCGACGTCGACATCCGGACGGTCAACGGCGCCATCGACACGGATTTCCCGCTCACCATCCGCGGGCGCTGGGGCCCCAGGTCCGCCTCCGGCGAGATCGGTGCCGGTGGACCGGAAATCGAACTCAGCACGGTGAACGGGAGCATCGCCCTCGTCCGCGGCGGCTGAAACGCTCGGTGAAACGAGCGTTCAGCCGAGGGTCGTAGCGAACGTGGGCGCCCTGCGCTGCTGCGTGACCTGCTCGTAGGCGTAGGCGATCCGCAGCAGCGTGGGCTCCGTCCAGGCCGGACCGAAGAAGGAGACCCCCGTCGGAAGCCCCTTCACGAACCCCATCGGCACCGTGATGTCCGGGTAGCCGGCGATCGCGGCGGGCGCGGCTGACGACCCCCCGTCGAGCCTGTCGCCCTTGATGTGGTCGGTCGGCCACGGGAGGTCCCGCGTCGGGGCGATGATCGCATCGAGGCCGTGTTCGCGGGCAAGACGGTCGATCCCATCCTCCCGGTTTGCCTGCTGAATCGTCGCCTTCGCGTTCAGGTATTCGGGGTCCGTGAGCGGTCCCCTCGCCTGGGAGGCGATCAGGCGCTCCTGGCCGAAGTGCGGCATCTCCCGGTCGGCGTTGCGCTCGTTGAAGTCGATGACCTCGGCGAGGCTCTTCACGGGGGCGTCCGGACCCAGCCCGGCGAGATAGGCGTTGAGATCGGCCTTGAACTCGTATTCAAGCAGGACGAGCGAGAGCGGGTCGTTCCAGGCGGCCGCGTCCATGTTCGCGGAATCGATGATGACCGCGCCCTCCGCCCGCATCGCCTCGACCGCCTCGTCGAACAGCGCCAGTACGCGCGGATCGAAGCCCGGGAAGCTGCGCACGACCCCGATGCGGGCGCCCTGAAGCCCCGCCGGATCGAGGAACTGCGTGTAGTCGGCATGCCCGCGGCCCTCGCTCCCGGCGGTGGCGGAATCCCGGGGATCGACGCCGATGCACGCGCCGAGCAGGATGGCGGCGTCGCGGACCGTCCGGCACATGGGTCCCGCGGTGTCCTGTGAATGGGAAATGGGGATAACCCCGGCTCGGCTCCAGAGCCCGACCGTCGGCTTGATCCCCACGATCCCGTTGCTCGAGGAGGGACACATGATGGAGCCGCCGGTCTCCGTCCCCACCGTGAGCGCGCACAGGTTCGCCGACGCCGCGACGCCGGAGCCGGAACTCGAACCGCACGGATTCCGGTCGAGCGCGTAGGGGTTCCGGCACTGGCCGCCGCGCGCGCTCCATCCGCTCGTCGCCCTGATGCCCCTGAAATAGGCCCACTCGCTCAGGTTCGCCTTGGCGAGGATTACGGCGCCCGCCTCGCGCAGCCGGGCGGCGATGAACGAGTCCTGCGGCGGGACCGAACCCTCCAGCGCCAACGACCCGGCCGTCGTCGTCATCCGGTCGTGCGTATCGAGGTTATCCTTGAGCGCGACCGGGATCCCGTGCAGCGGGCCGCGCACGTTGCCGGCGGCGCGCTCCGCGTCGAGTTCATCCGCGATCGCGAGCGCGTCGGGGTTCGTCTCGATGATCGAACGCAGTGCGGGCCCCTGCCCGTCCAGCGCCTCGATCCGTTCCAGGTACATCTCCGCGATCGAACGGGCCGTGCGCTCGCCCGACGCCATGCTCGCCTGGAGCTGATCGACCGTCGCCTCGTCCAGTTCGAACGGCGGCACCGCCGTCGCGCCGGCCTCCTCCCCGGCCCCGGCACCCGCCGAGTCGCCGTCGGACGCGCAGCCCGACGCGGCCGCCACGGCCCCCAGTCCGCCGGCCACACTGGCCCCGATAAAGCCTCGTCGATCGATCATCGCGGTCCCCTTTGGCCTCCTGTCACTTCTCACGCCGACACTGCTCCGCTCAGAAGTCGTACCGCACCCGCACGAGCGCGAGCCTTCCCAGCTCCGGTGCACCGACGAACTCCCGGTGGCGGTTGTTCAGCAGATTGTACACGGTCAGCTCGACACGGGCGTTCGTCTGGAAGGGCAGCTGATAGCCCCCGGACACGTCGAGAACGTGATAGGCATCCACCATGCCGGCGAAGACGCCCGAAGCCATGGCGAAGGCATCGGCGAAGCGCCAGCGCCCATTCAGGAAGAGGCCTGCGGCTCGATCGGTGAACGCGACCCCGATCGAGCCCTTGTGGCTCGGTGCGTTGAGCGTCAGGTCGTCCGATCCGGGGCAGTGTTCGTCCTCGTCGAAGTCGAAGCACTCCGTGCTCTGGAACGAATAGGCCGCCGAAAGGCTCAGCCGGTCGGAGGCCAGGATGCGGGCGGACAGGTCGACGCCCCAGTAGCTGGCCGACCCGAAGTTGCGCGCGGCCATCAGCAGATCTGCGGAGTCCACCTGATCCGGGGTCACGGCACCGACCGGAACCGCGGCGAGCCCGGCAGCCAGCTCGGTGACCTGATCGGGAGTGATCTGCCCCGCCTGAATGAGCGGAGCAAGCCGGCTCGTGAGGAAGGCGCCGACCGAAGCGGGATCCAGAAAGACATTGGGAGATTCGACCTTGAGCGGGCCAACGAAATTCTCGACGTTGGCCAGGTACAGGTCCGCCGCCAGACTCACGCGATCCCTGATCAACCCCTTGTACCCGACCTCGAAGCTGTTGAACACCGTGGGCACGAGTTCGGGAAGGTCGGCGGGGCCGGTGTCGAGGGGGAAGATCTCGCCGCCTGAACCCAGGGCGTTCGGGTCCAGGCGACGGAAGACCGTGCCCAGCTGGGGGTCGGCGGGGAGACGCCCGGGCTCCAGCAGGAAGTCGTGCAGGGTCCGCGGGGCCAACTGCGTGATCAGCGCGTCCCAGAACAGCGCCGCGCTCGCAGGAAGCTGGCCGGGGCGGAACGGGGAGCGCATGCAGTGCCCCATGAGCCCGCCCGGACACCGGTCGGCGAAGGTCAGGCCGCCGGCCGGAACGCCGAACGCCCGCAGCGTGTAGCCGACGCCCGGCGCGACCGGGATCGCTCCGGTCGGGAGGTCCAGGAACAGGCTGGAGGTTGAAGGCGTCGCGAAGGCCCGATTATAGGTCAGGCGCAGGTTCTGGTCCTGGGCGGGCCGGAAGACCAGGGCGGCGCGGGGAGAGATGTTCACCCCGGCCAGCCGGTTGTGGTCGTCGACCCGCAGGGCCGTGACAAGATCCATCCGGTCGCCGAGGCGCGTCTCGGAGTGCAGGTACGCACCCCTCTCGATCAGTATGTCGTCGTCCTCGTTGCGCCCGTAAATCGTGCCCTCCGAACGGGGTTCGACGCGCTGCCAGTCGACGCCGTAGGTGAAGCTCTGCCCGTCGCCCAGATCGAGGCCGTGCTGCAATTGGGCGGCCATCGTGCGTGACCGGTCGACGATGAGTTCCCCGCTGCGCAACAGGTAGCTGTTGTCGCCCGAGTGCGTCTGGTTGAGGAAGACCTGCCCGAACAAACGGCCCTTGAGCAGCCTTGCCTGGCCGTAGCGGTACTGCCAGTCGTGCGTCTGCGCGGAGCCGACGGTGGTGAGGTTGATGCTGCTCAGCGAGTTGTTGAGCCCACCCGAGAGGATGAACTCCCCGTCGCCGGCAAATCGATAGTCGGCGCGAAGATCGGCAAAATAGCGCTCGTTGACCGGATCGCGGACGCCGATGCGCGGATGCCCCGGGTTCTGCTCCCGAGCCGAGACCTCCCAGGGATCCACGTACTCCCAGTCGTCGCCCCGAAGATACTGGCCGGAGACCTTCAGACCGAAGCGCTCCGACACCCGGTGGGCGCTCCGGCCGAGAAACTGGAAGAGCGACCGCTCGCCGCCGCCCAGGGTCACCGTCGATCCGGGCCTGTCGATCGGGGAGTGTGTGATGATGTGCATGACGCCCTCGGCCGCGTTGGGGCCGTAGAGCGCCGCACCCGGGCCGCGCGCCAACTCGATCCGCTCGATATCCATGTCCGTCGTCGGGATCATGTTTATGGCGTTGATCCTGAGCGCCGGAATGCGCGCATAGCGGTTGTCGACGATGCTCAGCAGGCGTCCGGAAGAGACGTTATTGAATCCCCGCACGACCACGTAACTCTGTGTGAGTCCGGTGGATGCCATGTCGACGCCCGGGAGCGTCCTGATGTGGTCGGCGGGCGTGCGCGAGATCAGGCGGGAAATCTCTTCGCCACTGAGCGTCGAGATCGAGGCCGGCGCGTCGAGTTCCTTCTCCTCCCTCCGCGAGACCGTCACCACGAGTTGGTTGAGCGTCAACGCCCGGGAGCGGAGTTCGATGGTTACGGAGACGGCACCGCCCGCGTCTACGGTCACACCATCGGTTCGCGACGTCTCGTACCCGATCCGGGTCACCAGAACGGAATGCGTGCCGGCGGGCACGGAGAGGCGGAAGGCGCCGGATTCGTCGCTGGCGACCGGGCCGTCCGGCTGGCCCAGAGCCTGGACGGAAGCATTCGTCACCGGTGCGCCCGTTTCCATGTCGGTGACACGGCCGGTGATGGTCCCCTGCTGCGCGGCGACCGGGGTGAAGGACGCCGCGAACAGGGCCGCGACCAGGACATTTCGGGCCAGCGCAGATCGCGGGTTCATTGCTTCCTCCAGTCGCAGGGTCCCGCAGCGAGCCTGAGCAGGCGCCGCGACTCAGAACCCGTCATCGGTGATGATGAGCATGCCGAGCCCGCGCAGCGTCTCGTTGAGCGCCGCGACGTCCGTCCGCACCAGCTCCTCCAGCTCGGCCAGGTGTGCCTCCAGCGCATCGTGGAGGATCACCTTCACCTCCATCTCCTGGTCCGTGGGCCGGAAGTCCGCGATGGAGAGCGCACCGACCAGGTAGCCGAGCTTCTGGAGGAGCCGCGCCTCGAAGCGGACGCCGTCCTGCCCCTGCCCCGTGAGCCGCAGGTCGACCATCGTCTCCTGCAGGTCGATCAGCTTCTGCCGCAGGTCCTCGACCGATGCGGAGAGATCCTCATCCTCCGCGAACCGCGCCAGCGTCCTCAGCTGCACGCGCATCGCCTCCACCCGGTGCACCGCATCGCCCGCCCGCACGACATCCTCACGCACCTCGCGAATGAAGGCGAGTTGCTCGGCGATCTCCGCCTCCGTTCCCGCCGAATGCGGGTCCTTGAGGACCGTCAGCGGTTGCTCGTGCGTCGCCCCGTCCACCGAGAGGCGCACCGTGTACTGCCCCGGCGGCATGAGAATCGAGATCTGCTGCCCGCCAGGCGCAGGCCTCCCCTCGTCGCCGACCTCGATATGTTCGGCGTACCTGGGCGACGTGAGCATCCGGATCGGCTCGTTGGGTTCATCCCGGAGGTCCCAGTGGATCCGGCTCACGCCCGCCCGGTTCGGCCCCTCCAGCGTGCGCACGACCGTCCCCGACCCGTCCAGAATCTCGATCGTCGGCGCCTCCGAAGCCTCCGCCGCGAGCCAGTAGTTGAGCGAGGCGCCGTACTGCGGATCCTCGCCGATCGTGGGATCGTCGTACGGGATCGAGGGCGGCGTGATGGGCCGGAAGCGGTACGCATCGCGCGGCGCGAACAGGTGCGAGGCCGAGGCCATCACCTCCGGCGTCATCTGCTGGATCGGCGACAGGTCGTCGAAGATCCAGAACCCGCGCCCGTACGTGCCCACCACGAGATCGTTGAAGTGCTCCTGGACGACGATCCCCGACACGGGCGCCGCCGGCAGGTTGTTCTGCAGCGGCTGCCAATCGTCCCCGTCGTTGAAGGAGACGTAGATCGCGTTCTCCGTTCCCACGTAGAGCATCCCCCGCCGCACCGGATCCTCGACGATGATCTTCGTGTAGCTCAGCATGCTGGGCGGGATCCCGTCGGTGATCTTCTCCCACGAGGCGCCGAAGTCGCGCGTCCGGTAGACGTGCGGGTCGCGGATGTTCACCTGATGGCCGTCCGCCGCGATGTAGGCCGTGCCCGCGTCGTAGCGGGAGGGCGCGATGCTGCGCACGGCGATCCACTCCGGAAGCCCGGCGACGTTGCCCGTCACGTCCGTCCAGTTCTCTCCGCCGTCGCGGGTGATGTGGAGCTTGCCGTCGTTCGTCCCCGCCCAGATGAGCCCCGCCTCGATGGGCGACTCCGCGATCCCGAACACGGTGCCCGCGTACTCGACGCCGATATTGTCGCCCGTGAGCCCGCCCGAGAGTCCCATTCGGCTCCGGTCGTTCAGCGTCAGGTCCGGGCTGATGACCTCCCAGCTCTGCCCGCGGTTCCGCGTGCGGTGGACGTGCTGGCTCCCCACGTAGACCGTCTCGTTGTCGTGCGGCGAAATGTGGACCGGCGCGTCCCATATGAAGCGGTAGCGCACGCCGGAGGCCGGCCCGCGGCTCTGCTCCGGCCACACCTCGACGGGCCGGTACTGCCGGCGCTCCTCCTCGTAGCGGACGACGATCCCGCCCACCATCCCCGACCCCGAGGCCGAGGACCACACGATGTTGGGGTCGGTCGGATCCGGCGTGGCGAAGCCGCTCTCCCCGCCCCCGACGTGGTGCCACATGCCGCGCGGGATGTGGTTGATGCGCCGCGTGCCGAGGATCCGGCTGTTGCTGGGACCGCGGTAGGTCGGCTCATCCTGCTTGTTCCCGAGCACGTTGTAGGGGACCGCGTTGTCCACCGTCACGTGGTACATCTGCGCGTTCGTGAGCCGCTGACGGAACCACGTCTTCGTGCGGTTGATCGAGATCGAGAGCCCCTGGTCGTGCGCCACGATCATGCGGTCCGGGTTCGTGGGATCGATCCACATGTCGTGGTGGTCGCCCCCCGGCGCCTGCGCCCGCGGGATCACGTCCAGCGTGCGTCCCCCGTCCGTCGACACCGTGAACGAGGCGGTGAGGAAGTAGGCCTCGTCCTCGTCATCCGGCGAGATCACGACGCGCGAGTAGTAGTGCGGCCGCCCCATCGCATTGCGGTTGCGCGTGATGAGCGCCCACGTCCGGCCGCCGTCCTCGGAGCGCCACAACTGGCCGTCCTCGGTGGGCTGGCCGTCCCAAGGGATCCCGTCCCCCGTCTCGAGCATCGCGTACACCCGCTGCGTGTTCGAGGCGGCGATCGCCACGGCCACCTTGCCGACCGGCTTCTTCGGCAGGCCGATCGTGTTGTCGGGCCCGTTCAGTTTCTCCCACGTGTCCCCGCCGTCGCGCGAGACGTGGAGGCCGCCGCCGGGACCGCCGCTCGTTCGCCCCCAGGTGTGGATCTCGAGCTGCCAGGTGCCCGCGAAGAGGACGCGCGGGTTCGTCGGGTCCATCGCGATGTCCGAGCACCCCGTGTCCTCGTCGATG
>VXMR01000079.1 GCA_009841005.1 Gemmatimonadales bacterium | reverse complement strand
CGTGCGGGTGGAAGACAGGTGGAAGAGCCATGCCGAAGGGTGGCGCGCCCCCCGCGTTCGCGCCAGAGTTGAACCACGCCTCGCCGTCGGAGGCCGAGGCCCGATGCTCACTCCGCCCTTCAAGGAGGCGCCTCATGACACGTCCATTCCGAGGCCGTCCATGGCGTCGTGCCGTCGCCTGCGTCGTCGCCGTCGTTCTCGCGGCTCCCGCCTCCGGGTGCGCCCAGGGGAACGGCGATCCCGTGAACGATCCGCGCTTCGAGCAGGCGGTGGCGCTGTTCGAGGCCTGGCTCGACGCGAAGATGGCGTACGAGAAGATCCCCGGCGTGTCCGCGGCGCTCGTGCACGATCAGGACCTCGTCTGGGCTCGCGGATACGGGTACGCGCACCGCGAGACCGGGGTCCCCGCGACCCCGTCGACGATGTATTCGGTGTGCTCGATCTCGAAGCTCTTCACCTCCATCGGCGTGCTGCAGCAGCGGGACGAGGGCAAACTGGACCTCGATGATCCCGTCTCCACGCACCTTCCGTGGTACGACCTCGAGCAGGTGTACCCCGACGGTCCGAACGTGAGCGTGGAGGGGATCCTCACCCACTCCTCCGGACTCCCGCGGGAATCCGCGCACCCCTACTGGACCGGTCCCGATCACCCCTTCCCGACGGCGGACGAGATCATCGAGGGGCTTTCGGAGCAGGAGACGCTCTATCCCGGCCGCCGCTACTTCCAGTACTCAAACCTCGGCATGGCGCTGGCGGGGCAACTGATCGAGCAGGCTTCGGGGATGGCGTACGACGAGTACATCCGGAGCCGGATCCTGGAGCCGCTGGGGATGTCGGACACGTACCCCGACATTCCCGTCGAGCACCAGGGCGGCCGCTACGCCACCGGATATTCGCGGCTCGAGCGGGACGGCCAGCGGGCCGAGGCCCCCTTCTTCCAGGCGCTGGGAATGGCGTCCGCGGCGGGGTTCGCCTCCACCGTGGAGGATCTGGCACGCCTCGCCTCGTGGCAGTTCCGCCTGCTGGAGAACGGAGGCACGGAGATTCTCGACGCGAACACGCTGCGGGAGATGCACCGCGTGCACTGGGTCGACCCCGACTTCGACACGATGTGGGGGCTCGGGTTCGCGGTCTCGCGCCGCGATGGGGAACGCACGGTGGGTCACGGCGGGAGCTGTCCGGGCTTCCGCTCGACCTTCCAGCTCCTTCCGGCGAAGAAGTTGGCCGGCGCGGTGATGATGAACGCGCTCGCCAACCCCACCGACGTGTGGACGAAGATGATGGCGACGCTCGGCGCGGCCTTCGAGGAGATCCAGAGCGATCCGGGCGGTGGGACGCCGCGCCCGGCCTCCCTGGCGGAGTACGAGGGACTCTACCAGTCCACGTGGGGCGAGTCGGCCATCCTCCGCTGGGACGATGGCCTCGCGGTCCTCGGTCTGCCCTCGAACGATCCGGTTGAGGGAATGACGAAGCTGCGGCATGAGGGCGGTGATACGTTCCGGCGCATGCGGGACGACGGCGAGCCGGGAGAGGCGTACATCTTCCACCGGGAGGACGGCGTCATCGCCCGGTACAGCGTACACGGCAACTTCTCCAACAAGGTCCGATAGCAGACGATGACGACGGCGACGACCCCTTTTTCCGGTCCTTCCGGCAGCCTCATACCCGAGGCGGCGACGCGCGAAGGCAACGACCCGATCTTCGCCCTGCACGGGGAGGCGGTGCGCCGGGCCGCGGCGGGCGAGTCGATCTTGAACTCGACGCTCGGCGCGCTGATGAACGACGACGGGAGCCTCGCGGTGATGCCCGCGGCCGCCGAGGCGCTGGGGCGGGTGCCGCACGCGCGCGCCGCCGGCTACGCGCCGATCTCCGGAGACCCTCCGTACCTCGCGGCCGTGATCGCGGACCTCCTGGGTGAGGCCGCCCTGGCCGAGCAGGCGGTCGCCGTCGCCACGCCGGGAAGCACCGGTGCGATCCACCACGCGATCCTGAACTTCCTCGAGCCCGGACAGGCGGCGCTCACGCCCAGCTACTACTGGGGTCCGTACCACACGATCTCCACCCATGCGGGCCGCACGGTCGAGACCTTCAACATGTTCGACGCCGGGATCCGTCTCGATGTCGAGGCTTTCCGGGCGGGGCTCGAAGGCCAGGTCGAGCGGCAGGGGCGGTCGCTCGTCCTCTTCAACTTCCCCTGCAACAACCCCACCGGCTATTCGCTCGACGAGTCGGAGTGGGAGGCCGTGGCGGACATCGTGCGGGAGGTCGGTCGGCGGGGTCCCGTCGCGTTCCTCCTCGACCACGCGTACGCGAAGTTCGGGGACGAGGGCTCGAACCGCTGGATCAACTACATCCCGCGGATGATGGAGTCTGCTACGGTGCTCGCGGGCTGGACCGTGTCGAAGTCGTTCGCCCTCTACGGCGCGCGGGTGGGGGCGCTGGTGGCGCTCCACCGGGAGGCGGAGGAGCGGCAGCGGATCTCGAACGCGCTCGGGTTCTCGTGCCGGGCCACGTGGTCGAACTGCAACCACCTCGGGCTGCTCGGCGCCACCGAACTCCTCACGGATCCGGAGCTGCGCCGGCGCACGGAAGAGGAGCGCGCGGAGATGATCCGCCTCCTCAACGAGCGCGTCGCCGTCTTCACCGAACTGGCGGGGAGCGCCGGGCTGTCCTACCCGCGCTACGAAGGCGGCTTCTTCGTCTCTGTGTTCACGCCGGACGCGGAGGTAACAGCCGCAACCATGCGCGAGGCGGGGGTGTATGTGGTCCCGATGAAGGGCGCGGTGCGGATCGCGCTGTGCGCGACGCCGGCCCACTCGATTCCCCGGCTCGTCGACGCGCTGGCCAAGGGGATCGCCACCGCCCGCGCCGCCTGAACGGCCCATCAAGGGAGCACGACGATCTGTCCGTGAGAAAGAAGCCCGTGAGAAAGACGATGGAACGACACAAGGCAATCCCGGTTCTGGCGCCGACCCTGCTGACTCTGGCGCCGGCCCTCATACTCGTCGCCGCCACCGGTTGTACCGGTCAGGCCGCGCTGTCCGACGCCGAGAAGCTCGCGCGCGTGGAAGAGATGGTGGCCGAAGTCGAACGGCGCTTCCCCGAGGTGGAGGCCGTCACCGTGGAAGACGTCGGGCGGCTGCTCGAGACCGGCAGCGTCGTACTCGTCGACGCCCGGGCGCCCCGCGAGCGCGAGGTCTCCTGGATTCCCGGCTCCATCACCTCCGACGAGTTCGAGCAGGACCCCGACCGGTACGCGGACCGCACCGTCGTGGCGTACTGCACGATCGGCCACCGGAGTTCCGAGTACGCGAAGCGGCAGAACGAGCAAGGCCGGAGCGTGCTCAACCTGCGCGGCAGCCTCCTCTCGTGGGCCCACGCCGGCGCCCCGCTCGTCGGCCCCGATGGGCCGACCCACCGCCTGCACGTCTACGGCGAAACCTGGAACCTCGCACCCGCCCGCTACGAAACCATCTGGTGACGGCCGGATCGGCACCGACAACCGAACGAGGAGTTGAGCCCTGGATGACACTCGTGCTCTACTCTTGGATTGCGGCTCGTGAAGGAGGCCCCGCGAATGGAATCGCGTTTGAGCAGGGAAATCGACCGCATGGACACGAGGTGGGGGGTGCGGTTCACCGAGCATCGAAGGTTGAGCGATGGCGACTGATACGATCCCGAAGCCGCGACTCACAGGTCTCGGCGCAATCCAGTTGCACTTCGACCGGGAACGCAAGCAACTCGGCGACCGCTATCGTGAGGAGATGGCCGCGGCCGCAACCCACGACGAACGCGAGCAACTCACGGACACCTACCTCGGAGCGCGGTACGCGTTGCAAGCAGATGAGGAACGCGCGCTGTCCCGGCATTTCGCCCTCTACCCCGACCAGTGGCGGTCACGCGGGAAACCGTTGCGTGAACTGGTCAGATGGGACCGGGGTCATCCACCTCACCCTGACTCGGCCCGGCGAAACGACCTACGTCACCATCAGCAGGAGCAGCTAAGGCGACCGCAACCCCGTCAGCGGGGGCTGTCGCCGAATCCCGGGGCGAAGATGGCGGAGAGGTCGATCGTGCCGATCTGCGTGTCGCCGAGACCTCAACGACCAAGTCGGGCGCCCCCACGAGTCCCGCCTCCTCGACGATGCGGCGCCGCTCGTTGGAGACGAAGAGGATGTCCGGCTGCACACCCTCGCCGGGCATCCGCTGCGCGTCCCGCCAGGTGACTTCGGTAAGTTGCATGGCTACGGGACCAGGTTTGCCCCGGATGTGCGGGTGATGAACGTGGCCAGCGTCTCACGCCACTGCGGGAGCAGGCTTTCCTCTACGTACATCATGTGTCCGGCGGCGAAATCGTCGCGCGTGATGTTGTCGCGCAGATCCGGCGGCAGCCCGAGTTGCTCCAGCGACCACACGATGGGGAAGTAGGGCGTCGCGAAGTCGTAGATCCCGTTGATGAGCAGCACCTCGAGGCGCGGGTTGCGTTCGATCGCGTGCGCGAGGTCGGGCCCCACGTTGAGCGCCGAGCCGCCGAACGGTCCGCGCCGGCCCCCCTCCCGCTCCCAGTTCCACGGGCGCGCCATCCCGCTGGGCCAGTACTCCCGGTCGCCGTCGTAGCCGAGTTCATCCCGCACGTACGTATTGAAGAGGGAGGTGTAGGCCGAACTGATGGCCGAGGATTGCGCATCGTGGTCGGGGGTCAAGTCGAGCAGATCTCCCGTGGGCCCCGTGAACCGCGTGTCGAGCCGGGCCAGCGTGAGCCGGCGGTCCCGCAGCAGTTCCTTCTCGAACGCCGGCGCGGAGACGCGCAGATCGGCCTTGTCCAGGTACTCCATGCTGAGCCCCGTGTACTCGTGCATCTGCCGCAGCACCCGCGCGCGCAGTTCGGGATCCACGGCGGTGCCGGCCAGCAGCGCCTGCGCGTAGTCGGTCAGCGCCCACGCCTCGACCTCCTTCATGAAGGCCTCGAGGTCGTCGGGGCGCCCGCCCGGCAGCATGTCGTGGTACTCGGCGGCCACCGCGAACGAGGGGACGTTCGTGATGAAGCCGATGTGGGAGCCATCCGGGAACTGGAGCGTGTTGAAGTCGATGACGGCGGAGACGAGCACGACCCCGTTCAGGTCGATGTTCGCGTTCTGCAGGTGCCGGGCCAGAAGCACCGACCGCGTCGTGCCGTAGCTCTCGCCGAGGATGTAGCGGGGCGAGTTCCAACGGTTCTTCTCGCTCAGGAAGCGGCGGATGAACTGTGTGAGGGAGGCGGCGTCCTCGTCCATCCCCCAGAAATCGGTCCCGTCGGCGTCGCCGGCGGGGCGGCTGAACCCCGTCCCGATCGGATCGACCATTACGACGTCCGCGATGTCGAGGACGGTATATCCGTTGTCGACCAGCGGGTACGGAGGCGGCGCCTGCTGGCCCACGTTGGGCGTGACGACGCGGCGCGGTCCCATGATCCCCATGTGTAGCCAGAACGAGGCGGACCCGGGCCCCCCGTTGTAGGCGAAGACGATGGGGCGCGTGGAGGGGTCTCCGCCGTTTGTCCGGAAGTATCCCGTGTAGAAGAGTTCTCCCGTCGCGTTCTCCTCGTTGTCCCGGAGGATGACGCTGCCGACGACCGCCTCGTACTCGACGGTTTCGCCGTCCACGACGATGGAGTGGTTCGACGCCCAGCGGGCGGGCTGAGGCTCGGAAGCGTTCCCGCCCGCCCCGGATTCGTCCTGCGCGAGGGCGCCCGCGGGCAGAAGGCCGAGCGCGAGGACCGGTGTGATCAGGCTGAGCGGCTTCATCTTTCCTCCTGCTGCATAAAAACGATCCACGGGGTCGCGGGTTGATCGTCAGCGGCCGGCGGCGGCCATCCCGAGGGCGACAGCTTCCGGCTGGGTGACGATAATCACGCGGAATCCCTGCTCGATCCGCATTGCGATGTCATCCACCCCGGCCGTGACCCCGCACGGCACATCGAACTCGAGACAGGCGGCGAGCACGATCTGGATTGCCTCCTCCACCTTCTCCATGTCTCCATCGTAGACGCGCCGGAGATCGCCTGGCCCCGGGGAGACGGCGCTGACGCCGGGGGTGGAGACGATCTCCCGCACGTTGTCGATCCCGGCCTGGTCCTCGATGAGGAGGAAGCTGATGAGGTGGCCGTCCGGATTGCCCGGCCAGGCGGCATCGCCGAGCGCATCGACTGCGAGGGCGGCCTCCTCGGCGGTCTCGACGTGGGGGTAGACGATCCCGGAAACGCCGGCCGCCAGACCCTGCGCGGCGCGGTCCCGCGCTTCATCGTGCCCGTCCCGGATCGGAGGGATCCGCAGCAGCATCGGCTGCGGTGCGTCGTGACCCGAAGCCTCCGCCATACCGGCGGCGTAACCTTCGAGCGCGGGGATGTCGAAGGGGCCGGACTCCAGCGAGTAGAATACGAAATCGAGGGGACGGTTCGCGGCCATGGCGGCGCCGGCCTCGGGCGTGTGATCCCCTGAGAAGAGTCCGAAGACGGCGTCCCCGGCGGCGAGTCGGTCCACGATCCGGGTGTCGGCGGCCTCCTCGGATTCCGCCATGGCGTCCGTCTCCTCCTCACCCGGCGCGCCTCCGCAACCGGCCAAAACGACCAGCCCCCCGGTGACGGCGCCCAAGAGACAAAGAGTACGGAGGGGAGGGTTCCTGCTCGTGTTCACGGCAGCCATGGGATACCTCGGAGTTGGGCAGGCCGGTCGAACCCTGGCGACAGACTCTCGCGACAGGTCTCGCGGCCCTCGTCAGCCTCCGCTTAGTCTAGTTTCAGGAAAGGGGGTCCCGCCATGCGCACGCCGAGAGATTTCGCCCGCACGCGAAGGAAGTTCGTCGAAGAGGCCGCTCTGGGTGCCGCGGGCCTCGCCCTGCTCCCGGCCGTCGCCTGGTCCTGCCGGGGCGCACCCGACTCGGGGGCGTCGAACGCCGGCTCGGGCGCGTCCTCCGTTCCCGCGACGGGGACCGGCCTCCTCTCCGATCCACGCTACCTGGACCACGTCCTGGTCCGGCCCGATGGCGGGCGCCCGCCGGAGATTCCCGACCGCCTCGTGCGCATTCGGGAGGAACTCGTCGCGCGAGGGCTGGACGAGGCCACGGTTCCGCTCGCGCCGGCCTCCGAGGCGATGCCGCACATCGAGGCGCTCCACACGCCGGAGCATGTCGCGTCGATCCGTGACATCGAGGTCTCGGGCCCGGTCGCGGAACTCGCCGTCTCGGGCGCGCTCACCGCGATCGATGCGGTCGTCGCGGGGCAGGTACGGAACGCGTTCTGCGCGATCCGGCCTCCGGGTCACCACGCGAACAACACGGGCGCCGAGGAAGGGTTCTGCTACTACAGCAACGCCGGCGTGGCCGCGAGGTACGCGCAGCAGGTGCACGGGTTCGAGCGGGTGCTCGTCATCGATTGGGACTACCACCACGGGAACGCGACGCAGAACGCCTTCTACGATGATCCGTCCGTGCTCTTCTTCTCCGCCCACGACTGGGCCGCCTACCCGCAAACGGGCGACCCGGCCCTCACCGGCGAAGGCGAGGGGACGGGACTCAACATCAACGTGCACCTCGACTGCGGCGCCACGGACGACGACATGCTGGGCCGCTGGGATGACACGCTCTCCCCCGCCGTCGCGGACTTCAACCCCGATTTCGTCATCGTCTCGGCGGGCTTCGACAGCCGGGTGGACGACCTCCTGGGCTGCTTCGCGCTCACGGACGACGCCTTCCGGCGCATGACGCGGATGGCGATGGACTACGCGGATGCCTGCTGCGAGGGGCGCGTCGTCTCGCTGCTGGAGGGCGGCTACAACCTCGACGGCACCGCGCTCGCCACCGCCGCGCACATCGAAACGCTCCTCGAAGGGTAGGACTCCGGGTTCGGCGGGCGGGTCAGACGTTGAAGCGGATGTGGAGGATGTCGCCGTCCTCGACGACGTAGTCCCTGCCCTCGACCTGCAGCAGGCCCGCCTCCTTCACGGCCTGTTCGGAGCCGTATTTCGCGAACACCTCGTAGGGGATGACCTCCGCGCGGATGAAGCCGCGTTCCATGTCGGAGTGGACCCGGCCCGCCGCCCGCCGGGCGCGCGTGCCGCGCCGGATCGTCCAGGCTCGCACTTCGGCGGGGGCGGCGGTGAAGAAGGAGATGAGGTCGAGGAGTCCGTAGGCCGAGCGGATGAAGCGGGCGAGCGCCGGTTCGCGCAGGCCGAGCGCCTCCACGAAGGCGGCCCGGTCCTCCGGGTCGAGGTCGGCGATTTCCGCCTCGACGGGCGCGGACAGCGCCAGCCCGCCGGCCCCCATCGCGGCGAGTCGCGCGGCGAGCGCCGGCGGCAGCGGCTCCCCGGCGCGATCCTCGCTGCGGTTCAGCACGGCGAGCAGCGGACGGTCCGTCAGGAGGCCGTAGCCGCGGAACGGGGCGCGGTCCAGTTCCGCCCGGGGCACGGTCCGCAGCGGGTGCTCGCGTTCGAGCGCCCCCAGCGCCCCTTCGAAGGCGGCGATCTCGACGGCGTCCGCCCCCTCGCGACGCGCCCGGTCCAGCCGGCGCTCGACGATGTCGAGATCGGAGAGCAGACACTCCGTGGCGAAGGCCTCGAGTTCCCCCTCCGCGTCCGGCGGGTCGGCGAGCGCGGGATTGTCGAAGTCCCTCAGGACGAGGCAGAGCGCCTCCTGGTCGCGGATCTGCTGGAGCCCGCGCGGCGACAGGCCCTTGCTCGCGGCGCCGTGCTCCCCCGGAATGTCGCAGAACCGCATCTCGGCGTACGTCGTTCGGCGCGGGGAGAGGCGGGCGCTGAGCGCATCGATCCTCGCATCCGGAACCCGCACCGTACCCAGCCGCATCTCGCCGCCGAACCCGACCGGGACGCCGAGTCCCGTCATCGCGTTGAACACCGTCGTCTTGCCGGCCCCCGCGAACCCCACGAGCCCAATCTTCACCGCGTCCTCTCTCCCCTTATCTTCGGTGCGTGAATATCCAAATCCCGGTTTCCGCCGGCGAACTCATCGACCGCATCACGATCCTGCGACTGAAACAGTCCCGGATCCGCGACGGCCGGAAGCTCGCGAACGTGAACTCCGAGCTCGAGCGCCTCCAGGAGATCTGTGAACGGACGGTCGGGCCGCTCGAGGAAGCCCCGCTCCGCGTCACGAAACGCCTCGCGGAGCTGGAAGCCGTGAACCGGGGCATATGGGATGTCGAGGACAAGTTGCGCGCTCTGGAACGTGCCCGCGACTTCGGCCCACGCTTCATCGCAGCGGCGCGGCAGGTCTACCGTCTGAACGACGAACGTCACCGCCTCAAGCGCGCCCTCAGCGAGGACTACGGCTCGGCGATCCTCGAGGAGAAGTCGCACGCGTCCGCCGACCCGGGGACGGACCCGGCGTAGTCGCGGACCCGGCGCAGTCGGTGGACTCGGTTCGGTCGCGATCTCGGCCCGGTCAGGGACAGAACGGCGCCAGGCGGTCGGCCACCGCGGCCAGGCCGTCCACCGGTGAGGCCTCGCTCCCCGTGACCTTCGAGATCCGGATCGCGACGGTGCCGTTGGGGAAGAGGACGACGCGGTGCCCGCCCCAGCCCGACATGCGCGGGAGGTCGACGACGCAGCCCCCTTCGCCGACGTAGTTCTGGTGCCAGACCGCGAGGTAGTAGCTGGGCTGCCCGATCTCGACGGGCGGGCCGAAGGCGATCCCCCGCGCGTCCGTCCGGTACATCACCTCGGCCGTCAACTCGGGGTGCAGCAGAGGCTCGCCCTCGTGCATGCCGCCGTTCTGGAGGAGGCGGGCGATCTTCGCGAGGTCGTCCACCGTCGGATAATGGCCCTGCGACATCTGCGGCAGCGTGAGCGAGCCGTCCGCCTCGACGAGCCGGTTCGTCGGCGCGTGAGGCACGCCGATGGGCCGATAGACCTCATCCTCCAGCATCTCCCACAGGTCCGCCTCGGGCCCGGCCCGATGCTTGAGGTAGGCGTCCATCGCCGCGCCGATGAGGAACGCGTCCTGGTCGCGGTAGCGGACGACCTCTCCCGGTCCCCAGGGGTGGTTCGAAGCGCGGAAGACCTGTCGGATCCGCTCGTCGCGGGAGATCGCCGCGTACCAGTCGTCGTAGCCGATCAGATAGCCGTCGCCCGTGCTGTTGGGCTCGGTCCGCGTCGATCCTTCTCCCACCCCCGTCGCCATGTTGAGGACATCCCGAAAGCGGACGTCGTTCCATCCGTCGTGTTCGGCCGTGACGTCCAGGTAGTCGGCCACGCGCTCCTCGAGCACCTCCCGGCCGTAACGCTGCGCGAGACGGAGGGCGGCCACCGTGTTGCCGGTGGACTTCGTCACGGACCAGATCCCGAAGCGCTGCTCCGGGCAGAAGGGAAGCTCCCCGAACGGCGTGGGACAGTCGGAGACGTAGAGGGTGTCGCGCACGAGAAAGGCCGCGGTGACCATGTTCTCGACATTCATCTCCCCGTGCATGGCGTCGAACGCGGCGTCTCCCGCCCGCGGACGCAGGTCGGAGATCGGGCGCAGGGGCAGACGCCCCGCCTTCTCGGCGGCGAACGCCTCGATCGCCCCCGCAGGCGCCGGGCCCGGCGTGTACCCGGCGTCGAGCTGGCCCCACATCAGCCGCCGCTGGACGAGGAAATAGGGCCGCCCCTGGGTCACGGTCTGGAAGCGGACGCCCGACACCTCCCGGTCGTCGAAGGCGAAAGTCGCGACCCCGTTGTACGTTTCGTTCTCGACGGAACTCGCGAGTTGCAGCGGGAACGCCGCCCGCGACCATGCTTCCCCCGGCTCGGCCCAGACGGTTCCGGGCCCGACCAGGACATCCCAGTAACTCCCGGCTTCGGTGCGCGTGCCGGAGACGATGACGTTGCGATTCCAGGGGATCAGGTCGCCGCCCTCCGCCACGAATCCCAGCGACACGTCCGGGAAGCGCTTCGTATCGCGACCCATCATCCGGCGCGGATCGAGTTCCGCGGGTTCCGTCTGCATCTCCGCGCCAGTCAACGTGATGGTGCCGGAGAAGGCATGTCGGGCGGCGTCCGCTCCCGACGATGGGAGAAAGCGGTCGTTCGGGAGCATGGCGGGTGGCGCCCACGCTCCGCGCGTCAGTTCCGCGAGGGGGACCGGAACGGAGGAGTCGCGGACTCCCGCGCCTCCGCAGGCTCCTGAGAGCAGCAGCGCGGCCATCAGCGGGAGCCGGTTTCGAGTCATCGCGACCTCCTCCGGGTGTCGATAGTCATGTCGGCCATCCTTTCGGCGAACCCGGGCAGCCCCGCGGTTGCCGCCGCCGTGGCGTCTTGGAGGCGCCAAGACCTGTGCGTAGCTTGCGGCGGAGCATACGAACTGTCACGAGGGGGAGTGATTATGCGCGCAGGGTGGGGTACCGTTCGACATACCGGGATCGTGGTGCTGGCGGCCGTACTGGCGGTCTCATGCGATGGAAGCACCGGGCCGTCGAGCTTCGAGCCGGGCCCGCTGGGAACTGTGACGATCCTGCGCGGCGAGTCGGTGCGGATCCGTTCCCTGCTGGCGATGACCGGGGCGCCATCGCTCGGGGTCGCCGCCCGGCGCGGCGTGGAGCTTGCCGTCCGCGACGTGGGCACGGTCCTCGGCCGCACCGTCGACCTCGGCGACACGGTGGACTCCCGGTGCTCTCCCGACGGCGGGCGGTCCGGCGCCCGGGAGATCGTCGCCGATCCGCAGGTCGTTGGCGTCATTGGAACCTCATGTTCCGCCGCCGCCGTGGCCGCCTCCCCGGTGATCAGCCAGGAAGGCTTCGTGATGATCGCGCCGAGCACCACTTCGCCGCTGCTGACCTCGGATTTGGCGGGCAACCCGAACCCGGACCACCACCCCGGCTACTTCCGCGTCGCCAACAACGACCTCTACCAGGCGCGGGCCGTGGCGGACTACGCCTACAATCACCTCGGCCTCCGGCGGATCGTCACGCTGCACGACGGGGATCCCTACACGACGGCGCTGACGAACGCCTTCGCGGATGCGTTTCGCGCGGTCGGCGGGGAGGTCCCCGTCGTCACCGGAATCGCGAAGGGGCAGACGGACATGACGTCCGTGCTCTCGGAGTTCGCCGGCGCCGGGCCGGACGGCATCTTCTTCCCGCTCTTCGTCCCCGAAGGTTCGCCGTTCGCGGCGCAGGCGCGCAGGTTCGACGGTCTGGAGGGTGTGACGCTGATCTCCGGCGCGGCCCTCCTTGTCTCGGAGTTTCTGGCGGAACCGCAGTCCGAGGGGATCTACTTCGCCGGCCCCCAGTCGGATTATCGCGGCAACGTCAACGCGGTGACCGGGAAGAGCGCCGAGACCGTCATTGCGGCGTACGATGCCGAGTACGGCGAGCATCCCTCGACCCCCTACTGGGCGCTCGCCTACGACGCGACGACGTTCCTGCTCGACGCCATCGGCGCCGTCGCGGTGGAGGAGGGCGGACGGCTCTACATCGACCGCGCCGCGCTGCGCGCGCGGATCGGAGCTCACGGCATCGAGGGTCTCATCGGCACGATCTCGTGCGACGCCTTTGGCGACTGCGGCACCGGACGTCAGCTCATCTACCACCACACGGACTCGAGCGTCACCGATGTCGACCGGTTGCCCGTCGTCTACCGGTTCTCCCCCTAGCGGTCCGTCAGGGGCCGCCGGTCCGCCGGCGAATCTCGACGACCTCTTCGCGGAAGAGGCGATCGCGCGCCCGTACGCAGCCTTCGCACGGTTGCGGGAGCGGGATCCCGTCCACTGGAATGAGAAGTTCGGGCTGTGGGTCGTGACGGGGTACGATCCCGTCGTCTGGATCCTCCGACACCACGAACTCTTCTCCTCCGCCGTGATCCGGGGCGTGGAGGGGCCGCCGTACCCGCCGGTGCTGCCCGAGGACGCGCCCCTGTTCGACGAGGTCAAAGCGTTCCGCGCCGACCAACTCGTAGAGCAGGACCGTCCCGAACACCTCGAACAGCGGAAGACGGTCCATTCCTTCTTCACCCCCACGGCGATGGAAGGCTGGCGTCCCTTCGTGCGCCGGGCGGTGGACGAACTCCTCGACGAGTTGTGGCCCAGGGGACGGATGAACGTCGTCACCGACCTGGCGGCGCCGCTCCCCGTGCGGATCATCGCGCGGCTGATGGGCGTCCCCCGCGAGGACATGGACACGCTTCGGGGGCTCGCGGACAGCATCCTGCACCTGAATCGCGGGGAACCCGACCGGCTGCGGCCCCTGACGGAGGGGATTCGCGGCATCGTGGAGTACGCCCGCCCCTTCGTCGAGGAGCGGATCGGGAATCCGGGAGATGACCTGATCTCGGCGCTGGCGCGGGGGGAGACCGGCGGCGTCTTCACGCGGCACCAGGTGCTCGTGAACACCGGACTGATGCTGTTCGCGGGACACGAGACGACGATGAACCTGATCTGTAACGGTCTCCGCGCCTTCATCGAGCATCCGGCGCAGTGGGACAGGCTCCGGGCGGACCCCGACCGATTCGCGCGGACGGCGGCCGAGGAGTGTCTCCGCTTCGACCCGCCGGTGAAGTCGACCCAGCGCATCGTCGCGCAGGAGGCCGAACTGTGTGGAAAGACGCTCTCGCCCGGCGAGCGGATCCGCTGGATCATCGCGGCGGCGAACCGGGATCCGTCCGTGTTCGAGGACCCGGACCGGTTCGATATCGGGCGCCAGCCGAACCCGCACCTCTCCTTCGGGTCGGGAATCCATTACTGCCTCGGGGTCGCGCTCGCGCGCATCGAGGGACAGGAGGTCTTCCGGGGGCTGGCGCGCCGCTTCCAGCGGTTCGCACTCGAGACGGATGAACTGCGCTACCAGCCGAGCATCCAGTTCCGTTCCATCGAATCCATGCCCGTCGCATGGAGCGTCCCAGGGTGAGAGCTGCATGGTGAGGATCGAGGTCGACCACGGGCTCTGCGTCGGCAACGCGATGTGCGTGGCCACCGCGCCGCGCGTGTTCGCGCACAACGAGCACCGCCAGTCGACGGTCGTCGATGCGGGGGGCGACCCGGCGGCGCGCGTCCTCGAGGCGGCGGCGAACTGTCCCGTGAGTGCGATCCGGGTCACGGACGCAGAGACGGGCCGGACGCTGTTTCGGCCCGACCCCGGCGCAACGAGCTGACCGGAGGATGACGCGAGGATGACACCATGACGCGAACCATGAACGTGCGGGGCGAAGGCTCCGCGAAGCGGAAGCTGACGACGTTTGACGTCGTGGCGATGAAATCGCGCGGAGAGAAGATCGTCGCCATCACCGCCTACGATGCGCTCTTCGCATCGCTCGTGGACGCGGCGGGGGCGGACCTGATTCTCGTCGGCGACTCCCTGGCGAGCGTCCTGTGCGGAGAGGAGACGACGCTCTCCGCCACGATGGAGCAAATGACCTACCACGGCCGCATCGTGGCACGGGGCGCATCCCGCGCCCTCGTCGTCGTCGACATGCCGTTCCTCAGCTACCAGGTCTCGATCGAGGAGGCGGTGCGTAACGCCGGGAACATCCTCAAGCACACCGGGGCGGGTGCCGTGAAGCTCGAGGGCGGGTCCGAGGTCCTCGATACGGTGGAGGCGATCGTCGGGGCGGGGATCCCCGTGGTGGGCCACCTCGGGTTCACGCCGCAGGCCGTGCACGCGTTGGGGGGACCCCGGATTCAGGGGATGGATGAGGACGCGGCGATGTTTCTGGAGGACGACGCCGTCGCCCTGGAGGAGGTGGGCGCCTTCGCCATCGTTCTCGAACTGATACCGACCTCGTTGGCGCGGCGGGTGACGGAAGTCGTCTCCGTACCGACGATCGGGATCGGCGCTGGACCGGACTGCGACGGGCAGGTGCTCGTGCTGCATGACATGCTCGGCCTGAACGAAGGGTTCAGCCCGCGCTTCCTGAAACGGTACGCCGAACTCGGAAGAGCCACGCGGGAGGCCGTCGCCGATTACGCCCAGGAGGTGCGGGCGGGAAGCTACCCCACGGAGGAACATGGCTACGAACCGGCCGGGGACGGAGGTTGAGCCAAGTGCCCGTGCATCAGGGCCGGCGAGTCGTCGTCACCGGCGCCGGGGCGGGGATCGGCCGGGCGATTGCATCGGCCTATCTCGGCCAGGGGGCGCGGGTGCACGTCTGCGACCGGGAGGCCCGCGCGCTCGAAGACTTCCTGCGTTCGGCGGAGGGCGATCTCGCGGGGACGGTGGCGGACGTCGGCGTGGAGGCGGACGTGGAGCGGCTGTTCGCGGAGGCGGTCGCGCGGCTCGGGGGCCTCGACGTGCTCGTGAACAACGCCGGGACGGCGGGTCCCACCGGACCCGTCGAGACGCTCGATCTCGATGGCTGGCGGCAGACGCTGGCCGTCAACCTCGACGGCATGTTCCTCTGCGTCCGGGCCGCCGTCCCGGCCCTGCGGCGGGCGGGGGGCGGATCGATCGTGAACCTCTCCTCGACCGCCGGACTCCACGGCTATCCGCTGCGGAGTCCCTACGCCACGGCGAAGTGGGGCGTGATCGGCTTCACCCGCACCCTGGCCATGGAGCTGGGTCCGGCCGGGATCCGCGTGAACGCGATCTGCCCGGGCAGCGTCCGCGGCGACCGCATCGACCGCGTGATCGCCGCCCAGGCTGCGACCCGGGGGGTGTCCGAAGAGGCGGTCCGGCAGGACTGGCTGCGGCAGATTTCGCTCCGGCGCTTCGTCGACGCCGAGGACGTGGCCGCGCTCGTCCTCTTCCTTACGTCGGACGCGGGAGCGAAGATATCAGGGCAGGCGCTCCCGGTGGACGGACACACCGAGGGCCTCGGTTCCAGCGTGGACGCGAACAGCGACCCCAGCGGCGAATAGCGGGAGAACGACGACATGCGAGCAGCATGGTACACGAAACCGGGATCCGCGGGCGACGTGCTGGAGGTAGGTGAACAGGAGACGCCGGCGCCCGGCCCCGGCGAGGTTCGGGTCCGCGTACGCGCCTCCGGAATCAACCCGGTCGACGTGAAGCGGCGTGCCGGCGGCCGCGGCGCGCTCGCCTCCACGCTCATCGTGCCGCACTTCGACGGCGCCGGAGTCATCGACCAGGTGGGGGAAGGCGTCGATTCCGGCAGGCTCGGCAACCGCGTGTGGATCTACGAGGCGCAGTGGGGGCGGAACCTCGGTACCGCGGCGGAGTTCGCCACCGTTCCCGAGTCCCGGGCCGTCCAGCTACCCCCGAACGCGACGTTCACCGACGGCGCGTGTCTCGGCATCCCCGCTCTGACCGCGCATCGCTGCGTGTACGGCGACGGTCCCGTCGAGGGGCAGACCGTGCTCGTGACCGGCGGCGCGGGTGCGGTCGGCGCCTATGCGATCCAGTGCGCCCGGCTGGGAGGCGCGCGCGTCCTCTCCACCGTGAGTGCGGACGAGAAGACGAGGATCGCGCGGGCGGCGGGCGCGGACACCGTCATCAACTATCGCGAGGAGGATGTCGCGGCCCGCGTCGCGGAACTGACCGACGGAGAGGGCGTGGACCGGATCGTCGAGGTCGAGATGGGCGGGAATCTCGACGCCTCGATCGCGATGTTGAAGGCCAACGGGGTGATCTCCGCTTACGCCTCGGAGGGCGAACCCGAGCCGTCCGTCCCGTTCTACACACTCCTCTACAAGAACCTCACCGTGCGCTTCGACCTCGTCTTCCTCATGCCCGAGGACGCGAAGCGGAAGGCGGTGGAAGACCTCACGAAGTGGCTGACCGAGGGTGAACTGCGCCACACGGTCGCGGAGCGCTTCGCGCTCGAGAACATCGTCGCCGCCCACGAGGCCGTGGAATCCGGCCCCCTCGGCAAGGTTCTGATCGACCCCGGTCTCTGAACCAGGACGGCAGTTCGATCGCCCCCTGACCGGTACGAAGCCCTTGCCGGATTCTCCGATTACGTATACCTTGTATCTCAATGTACCTTGTACTTCGTGGTATGAGTCGCCAAAAACCGGGGTTCGAATGAAGAGCCGTGTTTGAGCTGGAGACCGGGATCGCGAGTTGGCGCAGGCGTCTCGAACGCAGGTCGTCTCTTTCGCCCCGCGAACTGGACGAACTCGAGGATCACCTGCGTGCGCGCGTCGACCTGGAGTTGGAACTGAACGCGACGCTCACTCCCTACCCAGCGCTGGTGATCGCCCGCGAGGGTCTGGGGGCACCGGCGGCGCTCGCAAAGGAGTTCACCAAGGCCGGCCGGCCTTGGTGGCGATATCTGCTGCTGGCGGGATGCGCGACGTATGGAGTGTCGCTTTTTTTGCCGATTTCCGGGCCCGCGGCACTTCAAACGGCGTACAATGAAGTGCCGTGGTCGGCCCCCGCTCACGAGTGGTTGCCCCAGGCGCTCGTGGACGGATGGATTCTCCCTCTGATCCCCACTTTGGCCATGGCCATGCCCTTGCCGGCCCTCCTGTATTCATGGCGGTCGAGAGTGCGATGGCTCACCTGGACCATCGGCGCGTTTGGCGTCTCGGCCCTCGGATTCGGCGTGGCCAGCCTCCTGGACGGACCAGCCGTCACCAGCGCCGGTGAGATCACGGTTTTTCCCTATCTCGGCCTCGGGTACTGGGCATGGTCCGCGGCGCATGTGCTCGTGGCGGCAGCCCTCCTGCTTCGCAGCCGCGCGTGGGCCCCCATCCGCTCGGAGACAAGGAGAGCACGGAATGTTTGAGCTGGCCCGGTTGAGGCCGATTGTCCGAGCGTGCGGGCGCGCTGCGGCATTGCTGTACGGAACAGCACTCGTCGCATGCGCCGATGGCGCCGACGCAGACGGCGATCCGTCGTCCCCCGCGATTGAGCTCTCGGCGTCGGCCATCGAGGTGCTGGGGACCTCGGACTCGCTCGCGGTGGTTCGGGACCTCGAAGTTCTGGGCGACGGCTCCGTCTGGGTGCTGAATTCGCAGGAGCCGTACTTCATGGGATTCGGGGCGGGTGGCGAGCCCCTCGGCGCTCACGGATCGGCCGGAGGGGGCCCTGACGAATTTCCGATGCCCTCGGCCTTCGTCGCGGGAGGATGGGGGGGCGAGGCGTGGGTTCTCGACCTCCTGCACCATGCGCTGATCCGGATCTCGCGGCCCAGCGACGCGGAGCAGTTCTCGCTCGTGTCCACGTCGGTGCCCCGAGGCAGCGTGCGGAGCGGCATGAGCATGCTGGACCCCTCGGTGCGGACGGCACGCCTCGGCCGCGAGATCGTCGTGCCCCACTCGACCGCGACGATGGACGGGGGGGTGCTTCAGTTCCGTTACGGGCTCCTGGGGGCGGACCTGGTCGCCGTGGATCCGGAGACGGGCGGGGCGCGAACCCTCGTGGCGCTCGGCGATGTCCTGGACGATCCGTCCGGAGACTTCATCCAGAGCGACGGCGGCTTTCCCCTGTGGTACCGGCTGTGGGCTCCGTGCGGCGAGAGTCTCGTGCGCGTGTACGATCGGGTCCGGAATCAACTGCGCGGGTTCGACGGATCCGGCGCCGAGGTGGACCCCATCGACCTTCCGCCCGTGCCTTTCACCGAGGTCACGCCTCGACAGTTCGCCGGAGCCGTGTTCGCGCTCAGGCAGGCCGAGCTGACGGGAGACGTCGCAACCCGGCTTACCCCGGAGGACAGCCTTCGGCTCGTGAATCGGATGGCCGATATGGTGCAGGGGACGCCGCGCGAACTCGCGAGCTACCTCCCGCGTTATGTGGATCTTCGCTGCAGTGAGGACGGGACGATGTGGCTGCGCCCCCTCGATCTCGATGCGGGCGGTTTGAGCGGCGGCCCCGTGTGGCTGCGCATCGAGCCCGATGGCGCCGCGCGCGACGTGCGACTCCCGGACCGCTTCGACGCCCTTCGCTTCACGTCTTCCCGGATCTGGGGCGTGTCGCGGGATGAATTCGATCGCTCGTCCGTGGCGTCCATCCCGCTCCCGACGCCGTGACACCCCGTGTGAGGTTCCCGCGGGAACGTCCGATCAAGACGCCCGCTCGACGTTCCCGCGGGAACGCCCGATTGAAATTCATGCGTGAAGCTCCCCCTTGCACGAAACCGCTGACCCTATACCTTTCAGTGCAAGGTACATAATGTCTCATGGTATCTGGTTCCTGGTTCCAGATATGAGGAGTGTCCGGATGAAGAAGCCGGTCTACAAGGAGCTGGTGGCCGCGTCATCGCGCCCGATGGTGCTCTCCATCCTCGCGGGTGGAGAGACGTACGGGTACGAGATTCTCAAGCAGGTCCAGCTGCTCTCCGGCGGTGAACTCGAGTGGTCCGACGGGATGCTCTACCCCGTGCTTCACCGGCTGGAGCGCGACGGACTCATCAAGGGCCGCTGGCAACTCACCGACGCGGGACGGCGTCGCAAGTACTACCGGTTGACGGGCCGCGGGAAGCGACAGCTCTCAACCGATCGAGAGAGCTGGCGGGCCGTGTACGGAGCGCTCCAGATGTCCTGGGGAGGCAGCCATGTTTGAGTTCGAGAATGAAGTCCGACGGTGGCGGACCGCACTGGATCGCAGGTCGTCCCTCTCGCCTCGCGAACTGGATGAACTCGAAGATCACCTGCGCGCCCGGGTCGACCTGGAACTGGAGTTGGACGCCACCCTGGCCCCGACGGAAGCCTTCGCCACCGCCCGGCGAGACCTGGGGGAACCGAAGGCGCTCTCCAGGGAGTTCGCCCGGGCCGGGCGACCCCGATGGAAGCCTCTGCTTGCCGGTGCTCTTGCCCTTTACTCGGCTTCGCTACTGCTGCCGGTGCTCCACCTGGAACTGCTTCCGGCGTCGTGGGGCTTCGAAGCCTGGGTGCCGCGCGGGTACGAGTTCCTTGCCGACATCGAGGCGCTGCCCTTGAACCTGCCGATGCTCCTGATGCTGCCTCTCATTTGGCGCAAGCCTCGACTAAAGGGCACGTGGCTCGCGGGGATCCTGGGAGTCATCGGTTTGTCGGCTCTCGGACTCGGCGCGGCCGCGATCATCTCGGACGGTCCGGGTGCGCTGGCCGCGTTGCGTTTCGGCTATTGGGCGTGGGCCGCCTCCTTCATACTCGCCTCCGTCGCCCTGTGGCGCCGCCGCCGCGGCTGGGCCTCCGCCCGCCTGAAGAAGACGCTCGCTTAGGTCGGCGTAGTCGTGTTTGAACTGGACACGGAAGTCCGGAACTGGCGGATGAAGCTTGAGCGGGGATCGTCGCTGTCGGCCCGTGAACTGGATGAACTCGAAGATCATCTCCGCGCCCGCGTCAGTCTCGAACTGGACCTGAACCCCGCGCTGCCACCCGCGAAGGCGTTCACGACCGCTGTGTCCGAACTCGGCGAGCCCAAGGCGATTTCCCGAGAATTTGCCAAGGCGGGACGGCCCCGTTGGCGTCGCCTCTTTCTGACGGGCTGGGCTCTCTACGCGGCATCGTTTCTCCTCCCCGCCTGGGGGATTCCGGGTGGCATCCCGTCCCGACCTGATGCCGATTCGACGATCTACGGGTACGAGCTGTTGATGCAACTTCCTGCGGGCGGGCACGTCATGTTTTGGCTCACCAATCTGATCATGCTGCTGACCCTTCCCGCGCTGCGCCGCCCGCGTCGGTTGCGGAAGCTGTGGTGGGCGTGGCTCGTGGGCGCGACGGGCGCATTGCCGTTCGGTATCGGTGTTCTCCGGGTCATTGACGGAGGCATGGGATTTTATCCGGACGTCGGCTTCTGGCTATGGTCTGCATCGTTCGTCATAGTCGCCACGGCCCTCTGGCTTCGCAGGCGAGATTGGGCATCCGTCCAGTCGGATGAGAGTATCGCCCAACTGTGAATACCAACGACCCTCAAGCGCGACGAGTCCTTGAACTGGAAGGGGGAATCCGGAACTGGCGTACGACGGTCGAACGGAGTTCCTCGCTCTCGGCTCGGGAACTGGATGAACTCGAAGATCACCTCCGCGCCCGCGTCAGCCTCGAACTCGAGCTGAATCCGGTCTTGGCCCCGGCCGAGGCGCTGGCCATCGCTCGCGAAGGACTGGGCCAGCCGAAGATGATATCGAGCGAGTTCGCGAGGGCGGGACAGCCCCGGTGGCGGCGCGTTCTGTGGGCGGCGTGGGCCCTGTACGCGGCCTCGTTTCTCCTTCCGACTCTGGTGACCTCCGGAGTGGTCAGCCCGTCGGGCGGCGTCGTGGATTTTACAGCCTACGGATACGAGTTCTTCGTCCGCGTCTTTCGGGAAGGCGAACTCGGACCGCCGCTGCTCGTGCTGCTCCTCAATTCTCCCATGCTGATGACCCTGCCGGTGCTGTGGCGCTCCCGCCGGTGGAAGATGCCGTGGCCGCTGCTTGGATCCATGGGCGTCGGGGCGCTCGGTTTCGGCGCTCTCAGTCTCGGATGGCCTCCGACGATCATGGCCGATGGCGGGGGCGGACCCGGGTATCTGGGTCCTGGCTACTGGGCGTGGTCCGCCTCCTTCGTCTGCGCCGCCGTCGCTCTCCGGTTCCGCAAACGCGATTGGGCATCCGCTCGGCCGAAGCAGGGCATCGCCTAGCGTATGCGAGCCGGAAGGACCTTCCCGCGCGTGGCCCAGCTTCTGCTGGCTGCGGCATCGGCCACGATTCAAGGCGAAGCCGTCGCCCAGAACGCTGCGGGTGTCGCCTCCTACTGGATTGTGGATTCGCAGCCCGAGCGCGCTTACGGGTGGCTGGAGGGAGAGCCGGATAGCGAGTTCTCCGCCGTCGTCGGCGTGGTCTGGGGGCCGAATGAAAGCATCGCCGTAGCGGATCGGACCTTGGCGACGATCACCGTGCTTGCCGCCGATGGGAGCGTCATGGTCACGATGGGGCGGGCGGGCAATGGTCCCGGGGAATTCCGGAGG
>VXMR01000083.1 GCA_009841005.1 Gemmatimonadales bacterium | reverse complement strand
GGTGGGGGCTTCACGGGCAGCAGGAGGGGCTCTCACCGCCCGAAGGACCCGAAGCGACCGTCTTCAGGGGAGGCGTGTATCCGGCGGCCGTGGACGCGGTGCGCCGCGAGGGCGCGCTCTCGATCGACGGCCGACTCGACGACCCGGCGTGGCAACCGGCCCCCATCATCACGGACTTCGTCCAGGGCGTCCCGCTGGAGGGAGCGGATCCGTCGGAGCCCACCGAGGTCCGGGTCGTGTTCGACGACGGCGCGATCTACGTCGCCGCCCGCTTGTACGAGAGCGACCCGAGCGTGATCCGGGCGCGTCTCACCCGCCGGGATGAACGGGGTTCCTTCGATTCCTTCAAGCTCTCCCTCGATCCGAACCGGGACGGGCTGACCGGCTACGAGTTCGAGGTCAGCGCCGCCGGCGCCGAGACGGACCGGTACCTGTTCGGCGATACGCAGGAAGACGTGAACTGGGACGCGATCTGGGACTCCGCGGTGCAGGTCGACGACCGAGGGTGGACGGTGGAGATGCGGATCCCGCTCTCCCAGATCCGCTACGAAGCCCGCCCCGGCATGCAGACGTGGGGCATCAACTTCGAGCGGCGGCGTCTCGAGACGAACGAAACGGACTACTTCGCCCTGCAGTCGCGCACGGCCCGGGGGCGAGTCAGCCAGTTCGGCACGATCGACGGCCTGCAACTCCCCCGATCGAGCCGGAGGTTCGAGGTCCGGCCCTTCGCCGTGTCCCAGTACCACACCGCCCCCGCGACGCCCGGGAACCCGCTGTTCGACGGCACCGAGATGGAGCCGCGCGGGGGGCTCGACATGAGCATGGGGATCGGCTCCGCCTTCAGCCTCGATGCGACGGTTTATCCCGACTTCGGCCAGGTGGAGGTGGACCCCGAGGTCATCAACCTCACGGCGTTCGAGACGTTTTTCCCGGAGAAGCGCCCCTTCTTCGTACGCGACGCGCAGATCTTCACCTTCGCCGGCTCGCGCGGCGGCCGCTTCGGTGGCGGCAAGGCGCTCTTCTTCAGCCGGCGGATCGGACGGGAACCGCGGGGATCCGGACCTTACGAGGCGGACTTTCACGACGAGCCCCACGTGACGTCGATCCTGGGGGCGGCGAAGCTCACGGGCAGAACCCGGAGTGGTCTCTCCGTAGGCGCCCTGGCGGCGGTCACCGGACAGGAGATGGGGCAGGCGTTTTTTGCCGAGGACGATTCCCTCGGAAGGTTCGTGGCCGAGCCCCAGGCCGAGCACGCGGTCGTTCGGCTGCAGCAGGATTTCCGCGGGGGCGCGAGCAAGATCGGCGTGATCGGCACCGGGCTCAAGCGGGAGCTCCCGGGAGACGGATCGTTCGATTTCCTCCCCTCCGAGGCGTTCAGTTTCGGGGTCGATTTCGAACACCAGTGGGGCGGACGCCGCGGCCGCGACTATCGTCTGTGGGGGTTCTACTCGGGCAGTCTGGTCCAGGGATCGAGCGATGCGCTCCTCCGGCTGCAGCGCAATCCCACGCATTACTTCCAGCGCCCCGACGCGACCTACCTGGCGGTCGACTCCACCGCTACTTCCATGTTCGGGAGCGACTGGCGGGTACAGCTCGAGAAGGAGGGCGAGCACTGGACCTGGGGCACATGGGCGGGCCAGCAGACACCGGGCTTCGAGGTCAACGACTTCGGTTTCCTCACGACCGGCGAGCGGCTCGACGTGGGAGCCCGTATCGGATACCGGGAGATCAGGCCGGGCAACCTGTTCCGAAACTACAACATAAGCCTCTTCACCTACCACAACTTCCGTCACTCGCTGCTGGAGAAGGTGTGGGGTCCGGACCATTTCCGCCGGTCCTACGACACGGGCGCGGCGTGGATGAGCGGAAGGTTCACCTTCCTGAACAACTGGGCCTTCAACCTCAACCTCTCGTATTCGCCCGAGTCCCAGTCCGACACGCAGACCCGCGGCGGTCCGCTCATGACGGAACCCGCGGAGTTCAACGTGCGGGTGGACGCGAACACGGATCGGAGCCGGTCGTTCCACGTGTCGCCGCGTTTCTCGTACCGCGTGGCGGCGCAGGGCCGGGGGCACGACTTCAACACGGGCCTGAACATCTCCTATCGGCCGCTTCCGAACTGGCGGTTTTCGCTGAGCCCGAACTACACGGACAGGCGGGATGCAGCGCAGTACGTGACGCGGACGAGCACCCTCGACTACCTGCCGACATACGGGACGCGATACCTGTTCGGAGACCTCCAGCGGACGGGATTCTCGATGGAGACCCGGCTGAACGTGTCCTTCACGCCTAACGTCAGCCTCCAGCTCTATGCGCAGCCGCTCCTCTCCGCGGGTGACTATCTCGGCTATCGACAGCTCGAGGCCCCCGGATCGTTCGACTTCGTCGAATACGCCGAGGGGCGGGCCTACCGCTTCAACGGCGTCGTCACCGGCTGCACGGACGGGACGACGTGCGCCTTCAACGGCTCGCGCTATTTCGACTTCGATGGCGACGGCACGCTGGACTACTCCACCCGGGACCGCGACTTCAACATCCGTTCTCTGCGCGGCAACGCGGTGTTCCGCTGGGAGTACCGCCCGGGTTCCGAGCTCTTCCTCGTCTGGCAGCACGCGCGCCGCGAGAGCGTCCCGCTCGGCAGTTTCGACCTCAATCGGGACCTGGAGGGGCTGTTCCTCGCGCCGGCCGAGAACGTCTTCATCGTGAAGGTGAGTCACTACCTCTCCATCTGACCCGCCCCGCCGAGCCCGGATTCTGGCGCGAGCCGTGCGGCAACGGCTAACGTCCCGCTAACTGACCGGGTCTTTCCGCGGCTGATGGACCCCGACCGTACGGGGCTCCCGCGCCGACACCGGATCGGGCCCGGAGTGATGAGTTGCGGAGCGACCCACCCCACGGAGACGAACGCCTTGCCGATGAGTCCTCTGTGCCTGACGGACGTCACGCTGCGGGAGATCGAACTCCCGCTCCGGGAGCGGTTCATCATCTCGTCCGGATGGGTCGAGAACCGCCGCATCCTTCTCCTTGAACTCCGCGACGAGAGCGGCGCCACGGCCTGGTCGGAGTGCGTGTGCGGGGAGGAGCCGAACTACTCCCCCGAGACCGTGGACACGGCGCGGCTGGCGTTGCGGCGATGGCTGTTGCCGCGGGTGCTGGGGCGGGAACTCGAGAGCCCGGAGGCGGTCAAGCCCCTTCTGGACGAGGGCGTTCAGGGCCACCCCATGGCCAAGGCCGCGATCGAGATGGGCATCTGGGGCCTGAGCGCGGAAGTCCGGGGCGTCTCGCTGTCGGAGCTCGTCGGAGGGACCCGGGAGCGGGTGCCGACGGGAATCTCGCTCGGCCTCCAGCCTTCACCGGCCGCGCTTGTCGAGAAGGCGCGGCAGGCGGTCGAGCAGGGCTACGGGAAGATCAAGCTCAAGATCAGCCCGGAGAAGGACATCGAGTACGTCGCGGCGGTGCGCGAGGCGCTGGGGCCCGACCGTGAACTCGCCGTCGACGCGAACGCCGCGTACACGCTGGACGACACGGACCGCCTGGCGGAACTCGACGGTTTCGGACTGATCATGATCGAGCAGCCGCTGGCCGCAGGCGATCTCGTGCGCCATGCCCGGCTCCAGGAACGGCTCGCCACCCCCGTCTGCCTCGACGAGTCGATCGTGGACCCGGCGTCATGCGAGGACATGCTGGCGCTCGGCAGCGGGCGGATCGTGAACATCAAGCCGGGTCGCGTCGGCGGGTTCCGGAACTCCCGGGAGATCCACGACATCTCGGCGCGGGCCGGGGTCCCCGTCTGGTGCGGGGGGATGCTCGAGAGCGGGATCGGACGCGCCTACAACGTGGCGCTGGCTTCGATGCCGAACTTCCGGCTTCCCGGCGATCTGTCGCCGAGCGCCCGCTACTGGGATCGCGACGTCGTCACCCCTGAGTGGGCGATGAGCGCGGATGGCTTCGTGACGGTGCCGCGCGACCGGCCCGGGATCGGCGTCGAGGTGGACATCGAGCGCGTGGAAGCGCTGACGCGACGGAGCGAGACGGTCGCCGCCCCCGGCGTCCGCGTTCCGGCGTGACGGAGTTTCGCGCGATCGAGACGCTCGAGGAGTGGCGTGCGTGCGTACGGCTCCAGGAGATGACGTGGGGGGAGGGGTTCTCCGACATCGTTCCCGCCTCCGTCCTCCAGGTCTCGCAGAAGATCGGCGGCTTCACGGGCGGGGCGTTCGAGGGCGGGCGCATGATCGGCTTCGTCTATTCCCTGCTTGGGCGGTTCGAAGGTGTCCCCTCTCACTGGTCGCACATGCTGGCCGTGGAGCCGTCCGCGCGCGGGCGGGGCCTAGGCCGCGACCTGAAGCTCTTTCAGCGGGAGTCTGTCCGGTCCGATGGCATCCGCACCATCTTCTGGACGTACGACCCCATGGTCGCGCGCAACGCACACTTGAACCTGAACCGGCTCGGTGCGACGGTGCTTCGCTACGCGCCGAACATGTACGGCGCCGATACGGGGAGCCCCTTGCACGCGGGGGGGGAAACCGACCGGTTCATCGTGCGTTGGGATCTCGACGGCCCGGAGACCCGCCGGGCCCTCGACGACGGAGCCCGGCGCTCGGCCCGGCGGCTCCACGTGCCGCTTCCGGATCCGGCATGCGTCGTGCCCCGGCCGGGAGGAGGCGGCGCGGCGGAGGTCGGACTGCCCGGTGGCGACGAGGTCTACGTCGAGGTTCCGGCGGATGTCGAATCGCTGCCACCCGGCGGGTCGCTCGTGCGGTGGCGCGAAACGGTGCGGGACGCGTTCCTGGCCTATCTCAGGAGGGGATATGCGGTGGAGAGCCTTGTCAGAAATCCCTCGACGGACCGGTGTTTCTATGTCCTGCGCCGCAACTGATCACGTGAGCCCGCCGGTCGCGGCGGCCCGCGGCCGGATGTGGGCGGCCGGCATCCTGGGGCTCCTCGCGCCTCTCGCTCCGGCGGCTGCCTCGGCCCAGAGCCCGTATTCCGTCGAGGACATCCTCTCCGCGCCCTTCGCCACGGATCTCACCGCCGCGCCGGTCGGAGCCGCTTTCGCCTGGGTCCGTTACGACCGGGGCGTCCGCAACCTCTGGGTCGCCGAGGGCCCGGAGTACGTGGGTCGCCGGCTCACGGACTGGAGCGAGGACGACGGTCAGGATCTGTCCCAGCTCCGGTTCACGCCCGACGGGCGTCAGGTCATCTTCGTGCGCGGAGGCGGGCCGAACCGGTCCGGTGAGATCCCGAACCCGCGCTCCGATCCCGAACCGGCGACGCAGATGGTGTGGGTGGCGGGGCTCGACGGGACCTCGCGGCCGCTCGCTGAAGGGAGTGCCCCGGCGATCGCGCCCGACGGACGCACGCTCGCGTTCGTCAACCGCGGCCAGATCTTCACGCTTACGCTCGATGGCTCGGCGCCGCCGGGTCCACTCCTCCGCATCCGCGGGAGCGCGAGTTCGCTGGCCTGGTCCCCGGACGGTGGCCGGCTCGCCTTCGTCAGCAACCGCGGGGACCATGCGTTCGTCGGCATCTTCTCGCTGGACGACCGGTCGGTCCGCTATCTGGATCCGAGTCTGGATCGCGACGGCAGCCCCACGTGGGCGCCGGACGGCTCGGCCATCGCCTACATCCGCGTCCCGAACGAGGGGGCGCAGCTGCCCTTCTCCCCGCTCCGCAGCGCCCTGCCCTGGTCCATCCGGTTGGCGGACCCCGTCACCGGAGAGGCACGCGCGGTGTGGCAGGCTCCGCCCGGGCGCGGGAGCGCCTTTCAGGCCATGACCGGGCCCTCCCTGATCTGGCTCGCCTCCGACCGGCTCGTCTTCCCCTGGGAACGCGAAGGGTGGCACCAGCTTTACTCCGTGCCCGTCGCGGGCGGCGAGCCGACGCACCTCACGCCGGGCGAGTTCGAGGTCGAATCCGTGCTCCCTTCGCCGGACGGAGAGTCCGTCTACTACGCCTCCAACGCGGGCGACATCGACCGCCGCCACGTGTGGCGGGTGACCGCCGAAGGTCCGCCCGAAGCGCTGACGTCGGGAGACGGCATCGAGTGGAACCCCGCCGTCACTCCCGGCGGCGTCCTCGCGTTCCTCGCCGCCGACGGCCGGACCCCGGCCCACGCCGAGGTGGCTGCGGGCGGAGAGCGGCGTCCCTTGGTCGACCGATTCATGCCGGATGCCTTCCCCTTCGAGAGCCTCGTGGAGCCACGGCAGGTGACCTTCGAGTCCGAGGACGGAGTTCTGATCCACGGACAACTCTTCCTCCCGCCCGTGTCGGTGGAGGGCGGGCGGCACCCGGCCGCGATCTTCTTTCACGGTGGGTCGAGGCGGCAGATGCTCCTCGGCTGGCACTACATGCGCTACTACCACAACGCGTACGCCCTGAACCAGTACCTGGCGAGCCGGGGCTACGTCGTCCTCTCGGTGAACTATCGCAGCGGCACCGGCTACGGGCTCGAGTTCAGGGAGGCGCTGAATTACGGCGCCCGTGGCGCGAGCGAATACCGGGATGTCGTCGCGGCAGCGCACTTCCTCGCGGATCGGGATGATGTGGACGCGACGCGGGTCGGGCTCTGGGGCGGCTCCTACGGGGGCTACCTCACGGCCCTCGGCCTCGCGCGGAACTCGGATCTCTTCGCCGCCGGCGTCGACATCCACGGCGTCCACGACTGGAACATGGTCATCCGCAACTTCGTGCCGTCCTACCAGCCGGAGGCGCGCGAGGCCTTCGCCCGGCTCGCGTTCGAGTCCTCGCCCATGGCGTGGATCGACGGCTGGCGTTCCCCGGTGCTTCTCATCCACGGCGACGACGACCGCAACGTGCCGTTCTCGGAATCCGTCGACCTCATCGAGTCGCTGCGGAGGCGCGGCGTCGAGGTCGAGCAACTCGTCTTCCCGGACGAGGTCCACGGCTTCCTCCTGCACCGGAACTGGATCACCGCCTTCGAGCGGTCCGCCGAATTCATGGATGCGCACCTGCGGGAGACCCCGGCCACGGGAGGCGCGAAGCCGTGACCGCCCGCATCGCGGGACAGCTTGCGCTCGTCACGGGAGCCAGTTCGGGAATCGGCGAGGCCATCGCCCGCCGCCTGGCCGATGACGGCGCAAACCTCGTGCTCTGGGCTCGCAGGGCGGAGCGCCTCACTCGCCTCGCGGAAGCGATCGCGGCACGGAGCGGCGTCACCGTGGACATCGGCGTCGTCGACATCCGCGACGGCGACGCGGTGCGGGAGGAGGCGGAGCGGCTCGACGCCGCACTCGGTGTTCCCGACATCCTGGTCAACAACGCGGGCCTCGCCGCCGGCATGGCGCTCGTCCAGGACGCCGACGTCAACGACTGGGACCGGATGATCGACACGAACGTGAAGGGCCTCCTCTACGTGACGCGCGCCTTCCTCCCCGCCATGGTCGAGCGCGATTCGGGTCAGGTCGTCAACATCGGCAGCATCACCGGCCGACAGGTCTATCCCGGCGGGACCGTGTACGCCGCCACGAAGTACGCCGTGCAGGCGATCACCGAGGGGACGAACCTGGATGTCCTCGGCACGGGCGTCCGGGTGTCGGGCGTCCACCCGGGTCTCGTCGAGACGGAGTTCGCGCTCGTGCGCTTCAAGGGCGACGAGAACCGCGCGCGAGCCACCTACGAGGGCGTGGAATCCCTCACCGGGGCGGACGTCGCCGAGGTCGTGTCCTACGTCGTGAACGCCCCGCCCAACATCAACCTGGCCGATGTTGTCGTGTTCGGGCCAGCACAGGGGAGCGTCCACCACTTCCACCGCGACGGGGGCTGAGCCTCCACCTCCCTTGCGTCGTTCCGATATATCGGGTACTATTTCGATATATCGAGACCGGTCGGAAGCGGGGGAGGTTGGATGTTCACGAGCAAGGATGGATTCGGCGCCTGGGCAAACTGCAGCGGCCCTGGCGTTTTTCGTTTCGGCGGGGGACTCGCGGGCAATCGGCGCGTAGTTCGGAAGGGGGAGTTGAAGTTCGTTCTCCTCCGCCTCCTCTCCGACGAACCCATGCATGGCTACGAGCTGATGCGGCGGCTGGAGGAGGAGTCCGGCGGCCTCTACACGCCGAGTCCGGGCTCCGTCTACCCTACCCTGCAGTTGCTCGAGGACCAGGGATACGTGTCGTCGACACAGGAAGACGGGAAGCGCGTCTACCAGCTAACGGCCGCGGGCCGCGACTTCCTCCGGGAGCACCGCTCCCGCACCCGTGACATTTTCGGCCGCTTCGTCAACATGGGCGAGCGCTTCACGGGGTCCGCGATGCGGGACGTGACGCGTTCGTTCATTCACCTCGCCCAGGTGAGCTTTGAGCGCGCGACGGGCGGACAGGGTGATCCCGAGACGCTTGCAAGAGTGAAATCGATCCTGGACCGCGCGGCGCGCGAGATCGAGAGCGCGTGGCCGGAGCCCGGGGCCGCAGCCTCACGGGAGGGTTGAGCGATGTTCGAGATCGTCTTCCTGGGAGGCATCGCCGCGGTGATCTACCGTAAACGGGTGCGCGCCGGCGACTGGAGTCGGGGCGACCTCCACCGCGTCCTCGTCGGCATGGGTCGCGTCGTGAGCCGCGCGGTGGCGACCCTGTTGAAATCCTGGCCCGGCCTCCTGCGACAGTGCGCGGCCGATGTGAAGAGCCTTGCGCGCGACATGACGGGCGCCGTCCGGGTCGGGACCCGGCGTCCGCGCGCCCGCCGGGTCCGGCACTCGCGCGTCGAGGTGCCCGCGGCGGAGGTTGCCGCGCCGGCCGAAGCCGCGACGAGGGCGGAGAGCCGGATCTTCTCCCGACTCCAGCGCCGCTACGTCGCCGGCAGGATCAGCTTCTCCGAGTACGTGGAGGGAGTACGGCGCCTCCGAGGAGAAGGCGCCGCATTCCCGGGACCGGGCGGCACGGCCCCGCCGCCCTCGGACGGCGAGGCCGGGAGGCTGGTGGCGGAGCGCTGACCGCCCCGAGCCACCGCCGGGCGGAGCGCCAGCCTAGCGGTGCCGCTCCCACGGGCTGCGGGTGAAGTAGGACTCCGTCATCTCCTTGATCTGAGGCGCGAGGAAGATCAGCGCGATCAGGTTCGGGATGATGACGATGGCCAGGAAGATGTCCCCCAGCGACCACACCACGGCGAGCGGCAGCACGGCCCCGACGAAGTGCATCGCGACGAACACGAGCTTGTAAGGGATGATCGCGCTCGGCCCGAACAGGTAGTTCGCGCAGCGGTCGCCGTAATAGCTCCATGAGATCGCGGTCGAGATCGCGAACAGGAAGACCGAGAAGATCACGATGTAGTGACCCCAGTCGCCGAGTGGCGACAGACCGCGCTGGAAGCCCATCTGGGTCAGCGGCGCACCGGTCTCGTAGGCCTGCCCGTAGAGGACGGCCAGCTCCCGCCCGTCGTCGGCGATCGCGACGGACCGCGCCGGGTCGACGGCCCCGCTGAACGGCTGCGTCTGCGCCTCGTCCTCGAACAGCTGCGGCACGGAGACCTCGTGCCACGCGAGGTGGGGCTCGCTCGTCACGCCCGGCCGTCCGATCGTATAGCGGATCGTTCCCGTGGCCTCCGTGGGCACGGAGCTTCCGCCCTCGTCGAGCACCACGTAACTGATGTCCCCGCCTTCCAGCTGGATCGCGGTCGGGATCTGCGAGTTCCACGCGCCGGTCATGATGATGACCAGTGCGGTCATGGTCACGATGACGATCGTGTCGATGAACGGTTCGAGCAGCGCGACCACACCCTCGGAGACCGGTTCGTCCGTCTTCGCCGCCGCGTGCGCGATCGGCGCGGACCCCTGCCCCGCCTCGTTCGAGAACAGTCCGCGCCGCACCCCCCACATGAGCGTGACGAGGAACGCGCCCACGCCGGTGCCCGCCACGCCGGCGGTCGGGTTGAAGGCCTCGCGGAAGATGAGCGCGAAGGTCTCCGGCACCTCGCCGAGGTTCAGGATGATGATGATCATGGCGGCGGTCACGTAGACGATCGCCATGAACGGAGCCAGGATGCTGGTTACGCGGCCGATGCGCTTGATGCCGCCCAGGATCACGAGCGCAACGATCGTCGAGGTCGTGAGGCCGGTGATCCACTTGGCGATCCCGAACTCGGCAAGCATCGCGTCCGCGACCGTGTTGGCCTGGTTGGCGTTCCCCGTCATGAACGCGGTCAGTCCCAGCATGACCGCGAAGAAGGCCGCCACCGGCTTCCAGCGCGGCCCCAGTCCCTTCTCGATGTAGTACATCGGTCCGCCCGACACCGTCCCGCTGTACTTCGCCGACGACTCGTCGACCTCGCGGTACCTCTGCGCCAGCGTGACTTCGCTGTATTTCGTCGCCATGCCGAGGAAGGCGGTCATCCACATCCAGAAGAGCGCCCCGGGACCCCCGAGGTGGATGGCGATCGCGGCGCCGGCGATGTTCCCGATCCCCACCGTCGCGCTGAGCGCCGTGGTCAGCGCCTGGAAGTGCGACACGTCGCCCGGGTCGTTCGGATCGTCGTATCGCCCCGTGGCCACCGCGACGCCGTGCGCGAACTTGCGGATCTGCGGCAGGCCGAGCCGGAGGGTGAGGTAGGTCCCGATGCCGAGGAGGAGCAGAACCTGAAGCGTCAGGCGCTCTCCCCCGATCGTGATCCCGAACTGCGCGACGTTCCGGTCGAGCCAGTCTACGATTGTGGCGAAGTCCATGCGTTGTCCCCGTTAGCGACGAGTGTGCCGGTGTCGTGAGAGGCCGGCTGAGTTTGGCCCCCAGCCGCTGACGCTGCAACGGGTGGGGTCGCGGACGAGGCGGGCCCGAGTCCGGCAGGGGGGCGCTCACGGGTGTGTCCCGCACGGCCCGGTGCGGTAACTTCGTTCGCGCTTCGGGATACGGCACCAGGGCCCCGCTGCGCCCCGACCTTCGGCAGCGACGAGAAACCCCGCAGAAGCAAGGAGACAAGGACCGACGTGGGTCCAGACGACAGAATCCCCGACCGCCTCGGGAGGCTGTGGGAACTCGCGAACGACCTCTCGTGGACATGGAATCCGGAGGCGCCGGCCCTCTTCCGGGCCATCGATCTGCCGCTCTGGCGCCGCACGCGGCACAACCCCGTGGCGCTGTTGCGGACCGTCGGGGACGCGCGATTGCATGAACTGGCCGCTGACGACGGGTTCCTGCGCCGGTACGACGCGGCGTGCCACGCACTGGACACGCTGCGGGGCGGCGGGGCGGGCCCGGCATCCGCCTGGTTCGTCCGGAGCTACCCCGAGTTCGCCGAGAGTCCCGTGGCGTACTTCTGCGCGGAATTCGCGTTGCACGAGTCCATCCCCATCTACTCCGGGGGACTCGGCGTGCTCGCGGGGGATCACCTCAAGGCGGCGGCGGAACTGGGAGTCCCCCTCGTCGGGGTCGGGCTGATGTATGCGCACGGTTACTTCGACCAGACCCTGGGGTCGGACGGATGGCAGGAAGATGCGGACGACCCGCTCGACCCCGACCTGACGCCGCTGGAGCGGCTGCGCGGCGCGGATGGCGTCCCGTGGCTCGCTTCGATCCGGGGCGGGGGGCGCCGCATCCGTATCGGGGTCTGGAGGCTGCGCGTCGGGCGCGTCTCGCTGTACCTCCTCGACACGGACCTCGAGGAGAACGACCCCGTGGACCGCGGCCTCTCCCACCAGCTCTACGCGGGCGGCGCGGATCACCGGCTGCGGCAGGAAGCGATCCTCGGCGCCGGCGGCGTGCGGGTGCTCGCCGCGCTCGGGATCGAGCCCGGGGCATGGCACGCGAACGAGGGACACGCCGCGTTCATGATGGTGGAGCGCGTGCGCCGACTGATGCGGGACGGCACGTCCTTCGCGGACGCGGTGTCCCGGGTGCGCGCCTCGACCGTCTTCACCACGCATACGCCGGTCCCGGCGGGTCACGACGTGTTCTCCCACGCGCAGATTCGCGAATGGATCGGCGAGACGTTCTGGGAGGAGATCCCTCACCGCGAGGAGTTGCTGGGACTCGGTCTTCACCCGGACGACGAGGCGCAGGACCGGTTTCACATGACGGCGGCGGCGATCCGGCTGTCGCGGCGGGTCAACGGCGTTTCCGCGCGGCACGGGCGCGTGAGCCGCGAAATCTGGCGCGGCCTCTGGGACGGCCGGGCGGCCGGAGAGGTGCCGATCCGGCACGTGACGAACGGAGTGCACCTCGCCACGTGGATGAGCGACGACATCGCCGGCCTCCTGGACGATTGGCTCCCCGCCGGATGGCGACGGTGCCCGGGCGACGAGGCGATGTGGCGCGCGGTGCGCGACGTTCCCGCCGAGGCGCTGTGGCGAGTGCGACGCGGGCTCAAACTCCGGCTCCTCGATCTGATGCGCGACGAGGCGCGACGCAGGTGGCGCGGCCACTGGCCGGAATCGGCGCACCTCGCGGGAGCCGGCACGCTGATGAGCCCCGAGCCGCTCACGATCGGATTCGCGCGTCGTTTCGCCACCTACAAGCGCGCGGACCTCATCTTCCGCGACCGCGACCGCCTCCTCGCGCTGCTCTCGGACCCCGCCCGGCCCGTGCAGGTGATCTTTGCCGGAAAGGCGCATCCGCGCGACGACGACGGCAAGCGCGTTCTCCAGCGCGTGTACGAGCATACCCGCGATCCGGAGTTCGAGGGGAGAATCGCCTTCCTCGAGAACTACGGACTCCATGCGGCGCATGGTCTCGTCGAGGGCGTCGACCTGTGGCTCAACCTTCCCCGGATCCCGCTGGAAGCGAGCGGGACGAGCGGGATGAAGGCCGCTCTCAACGGCGTTCCGCAGCTCGCGACGGCGGACGGCTGGTGGGAGGAGGGGTTCGAGGGGGACAACGGGTGGATCATCCCGCCCGCGCCCGCCACGGTGAGCGAGGAGGAGGTGGACGAGCACGACGCCGAGCACCTCTTCCGGCTCCTGGAGGAGGATGTCGTCCCCCTTTACTACGATCGGCCCGGCGCAGGCTCGGGGGATGACGCTCCCGCAGGCTGGCTTGCACATGCGCGGCGCGCGATCGAGGTGGCCGGCGCGCGATTCACGGCAGGCCGCATGGTGCGGGATTACGCGCGGGACTTCTACGTCCCGTCGCTGCGCGGGGACGCCTGACGCGACCCCCCGGCAGCCTGTGGGTAGCTAGGCAGCGTAGAGTTGCAGGCGCGTCGCGAACTCGCCGGCGATCGCCTCCAGCGCCTCGAGGTCCGGGTGGCGGAGGAAGATCATCCCGTCGGAGACGAGCGTGGCCTGCCAGTTCCGCCGGGGTGACCCCACCGGGAGCAGATCCAGGCTGCACACCCGCTCGCCGTACTCCTGGAGCAGCGGGCCGAGCCCCTCGATGCGCTGGATCCGACCCTGTCCGCGCGCCCGCTTGACGATCCAGCAGGCGTTGTACTTCCGTTCCACCGGCTGCGACCACGTCGCGTGCACGACGCCTTCGGCCCACCCGCGATAGGTGTCGATATCGCTCGCGAAGTTGATGAGGTCGACCGTCCGCACGCCGGGAGGCCTCGCGGCGATTTCGCCGAACACGGCCTCTCCGTCCGCCGTCCGGTACCACTCCATGTGCGTGTAGCCGGTCTCGAATCCGAGTGCGGCGAGCACGGCGAACCCCATCTCGCGTCCGGGGGCGAGGTCGTCCGCCTCCACGTCGCGCAGCGCATACGTGATGGGGCTGAGCCACTCGTGCGTCTTCGACTCGAGCGCGCGGGGCCAGTAGCGGCAAATGTTGTAGTGCGCGACGACGCCTCCGACCGTGACCGTGTCGAAGGTCATGTCCTCGCCCTCGATGAACTCCTCGACCGTGACCTGGGGGACGTGCCGGAGGGCGGGAAGGACCCGCTCCAGATCCCGCGCCGAATCGACCCGGTGGGTGTCGGCCGAGCCGGCGCCGGCGACGGGCTTCACGATGAGCGGGAAGCCCACGCGCTCCGCGACCTCGCGGCACTCGGCGCTGCTCGTGGCCCTCCCGTGACGCGGCGTCCGGATCCCGGCGCCGTCGAGGACGTCCTTCATCACTTCCTTGTCGCGGAAGGGGAGCGTCTGCTCGACCGTCGGCCCCGGCAGCTCCAGCATCTCCCGCAGCCGCGCCGCGAGGATCATGAAGGGTTCCCACAGACACTCCACGCGGTCGATCCGGGTTCTCGCGGCGAGCGCGGCGACCTGCTGCATCACGTCCGCCTCATCCGCAAGCGATCTGACCTGCAGATGGTTGGACACGCTCGTCCGGGCGACCTCGGGCAGCGCGGCCGCCGGCTGATCGCCGAGGCCGATGACCGTCGCGCCCACTTCCGCGAGCCCGCGCGTGAAATACGTCATCTCGGCCGGGTAGCCCGGCGAAATCATCAATACGTTCATGGTTCCGTTGAGTTGTTCCGTCACGTGGCGAGTTCCACCCGTACGCGGGTGATGATCCGCCCCAGCGCCTCCTCGACGACCTCGGTGCGCGGGTGGCGGACGATGATGTATCCCTCTCCCTCGTAGGACGCGCTCTGCGCCTGTCCCGCGCGGGGGAGGCGCCACTCCACGCAGAGCGGCCCAAGGTCTTTCGCGATCTCCTCGATGCCGGCCACCCGTCGCACGGAGCCCCGGCCCTGTCCCCGGAGGTAGGCCGCGCCGGCCGCGTAGGGGCGGGGCGGAGGATCGAATTCGTCGAAGACCAGGAGGTGGGCCCAGGCCCGGTAGAGGTCGAAGTCGTGCGCCTGCGAGATCAGCGTGACGAACTGGGCGCCCGGCGGTCGGGCCCCGACTTCGGAGATCGCCACCGAACCGTCGGGCCGCCGGAACCACTCCATGTGGCTCAGCCCCGTCTCCATCCCGAGCGAATCGAGCGCCGGCCCGGCGACGCGCCGGATCTCCGCGTACCGGGGCGAATCGACTTTCCGCGGAAGGAGGACGCACCACTGGATCCACGGCTCGCGCAGCACCTCGAGCGGCGAAGGCAGGTAGTGGTTGATCGAATGCCAGACAAGGCGGCCGCCGATCGAGACCGCGTCGAAGGAATGCTCTTCGCCCACGACGAACTCCTCGACGAGCGTCGGCCGTTCGGCGCTCGGCCGCGACATCGCGATCGCCGCGCGCAGCTGCTCCGCCGTTTCGACGCGGAACGTGCCGCGGGCGCCGGAACCGGCCGGAGGCTTCACGATCAGCGGGAAGCCCGTCGCATCCGAGAAGGCCGTCGCCTCGTCACCGTCGCGGACCAGCGCATGCCGGGCGCAGGGCAGGCCATGCGCTCGGAGCACGTCCTTCATGCGGGACTTGTCGCGGAAGTTGTCCGCGGCCCCCGCGCCCATCCCCGGGATGCCGAGCGCATCACGCAGTTCCCCGAGCGGCACCTGAAGCTCCTCGAGCGCGCCCAGCAGACGGTCGATCCCCCCGAGTTCGGCGGAGAGTCTCCGCAGCCCGATGTGGATGCCCTCCGCCGACAGCGCGTCCTCGACCCGGACGTGCGCCGCGATGCTCCGCCGCAGGGAGGCGGGCGTTCGCTCGAGCGGTTCCTGCGTCACGACCCCGAGGCGCACGCCGGCGAGCCCCGCGGCGGCCTCCAGAAAACGCAGCGTGGTAGGGAGATAGAACGGGGCGACGAATGCGACGTTGGGCATGGATCTTCCAGGTTGCCGCGACGGGCCGGACGGCCGCCGCCGGACGGGCTGGCGTTCGAGCGCAGGGACTGTACTATGTCGGGCCCCCAAAGTGAAGTTTTTCCCACGAGTCGCTGGCGAAGTAATGCACGTCGTATTCGTCGAACCCCTGTTTCCCGGAAACCAGAAGGACTTCGTGCGCGGCCTGCACGAAGTCGGCGCGGAGGTGTCCGCTGTGGGCGAAACCCCGCCGGAAGCGCTCGGCTCCGACCTGCGCCGGTGGCTCACCTGCTACGAGCAGGTCGGCTCCGTGTGCGACGAGGGCGCGCTCGCGCACGCGCTCCACGAGATCCACCGGCGGCAGCCCGTGGATCGCCTCGAGGCCACGGTCGAAGCGCACATCCTCCCGGTCGCCCGTGTGCGGGAAGCCGCGGGACTGGCCGGGACGTCCGTGAGGACCGCGCACCTGTGCCGTGACAAGCCGGCGATGAAGGATGCCCTCCGCGCCGCTGGGATCGCGACCGCCCAGTCCATGGGGGGAGGCGACACGGAAGAGATCGCGGGTTTCGGCCGCAGGGTCGGTTATCCGCTTATCGTCAAGCCTCGCGCGGGGGCCGGCGCTTCGGGCACGTATCGCGTCGATGATGAGGCACAGCTCGCGGCGCTGCTCCCGCGCCTCGGCGTCGGGCGTGGCGCCGAAGTCGCCGTCGAGGAGTTCGTGGACGGCCACGAGGCCTTCTACGACACGCTGACCGTGGGCGGCGTGGTGGTCCACGATTTCATGACCCACTACTACCCGAACGTGCTCGAGGCCATGCGGACGCGGGAGGTGTCGCCCCAGTTCATCGCCACGAACCGGATCGATACGGCCGACGCCTATGCGGAAGTCCGGGAACTCGGACGGCGGGTCATCGATGCGCTCGAGATCGGAACCTCCGCCACCCACATGGAATGGTTCTTCGGAGAGAAGGGACTCAAGTTCTCCGAGATCGGTTGTCGCCCGCCCGGAGTGCGGGCCTGGGATCTGTACGGCGCGGCGAACGAAATGGATGTGTACCGCGAGTGGGCGGCCTGCATCGTGCACGGTCGGAAACTGCGGGATGCGTCGCGCCGGTACTCGGCGGGGATCGTGACGCTGCGGCCCGAAAACGACGGGCGCATCGAGGGGTATGAAGGTCTGGATAAGGTGGAAGCCCGCTTCGGGGAGTGGATCATCGACACGCACCTGCCGCCGCCCGGTACGCCCACCCAGCCGGTGGAAGCCGGATACATGGCGAACGCCTGGCTCCGGCTGCGGCACCCGGACTACGACGAACTGCGTCGAATGCTCGACGCGGTCGGACGCTGGGTGAGAGTGCGCGCCGCATGAGGGTGTCGAGAAAGCGTCGGGCCGCCGCCGACGCCGGGTCCCGGTCGCCGCTCGTCCTTCTGGGTCCGCGCGGGGGCGGCCTCGCGCTCCGGGACGTGGTGCGGGAACTGGAGGCCGCGGGCACGTTGTCGCCGGGCGCGCGCATCGCGGCCATCACGGCCGGGTGGCGGGACCGCGAGGCGAACGAAGGACTCATCGATCCCCGCCTCGCGGACCGCATCGTGGATCTCGAACTCTACCGGCGCTCCGACCGGATCGCCGAGGCGGACGCGGAACTCGCGCGCGCGCACCGCGAGACCCGGGGCCGGCTCGAGGCGCTGCGTCGCGCCTACAATCTGCGCCTCCACGGTCTCATCGAGGCACACCGGCGGCTGGCCGAACTGCGGGGGGACGCGTTGGTACTCGAGGCCGAGCGCGGCGAATCCCTCGAGTCCATTCGGCGCCTCGATGCGCGGCACCTGGACCGCGTGGTCGAGATCCGGTCGGCGTTCGAGCGCCGTACGGCCCTCCCCGAGCGCGACGCCGTGCGGTTGCAACGGCGTGAGGTGGACGCTCGGCTCGAGGGCACGGAGGCGATCGTGCTGGAGGGCGGGCACGTCGGGAACCTGCTGAGCCGCCTGCGCCTGTTCGGGGGGCGGAAACTCCTGGACGGACGCGTGGTGATCGGCCGGTCGGCCGGCGCCATGGTGCTGACGGAGCGCGTCGTGCTCTTTCACGACCGGCCGCCGTGGGGCGAGGGCCATCCCGAGGTGTTCGACGCGGGGCTCGGGATCGCCGAAGGGCTCGTCGCGCTGCCTCACGCTTCCGCACGTCTCGCGCTGGACGATCGAACGCGGGGAGCGCGGCTTGCGGCCCGCTTTTCTCCCGCCTCCTGCGCCCTCCTCGACCCGGGCCGCCGAATCGACCGGGCCGGGGATGGCTGGCGGGGCGGAGGTGGCGTCGAGCGCCTCGATGCGGCGGGCCGCCGGGTCCCCTTCCGTACGGCGGCGTAGTCCGATCCATGCAATTCGATCCCCACGCCCAGGCCCACCGGCAGGAACCGTCCATGCCGCGTTCGCCCGCGATCGCGGCGCTCGAGGAGCGGCTCGCGTCCGACTCCGGCGGCGTGGACGCGGTGGACGCGTTCCTCGCTGCGAACGAATTCCCGCTCGCCGAGCCGCCCCTCTACACGTTCGTGTATCGGGGCCGTGCCGACGCCGTGCGGCTCCGACACTGGGTGCACGGACTCCAGACCTCGGCGCCCTTCCGCCGCGTGGACAGAACGGATCTCTGGTGCTACACGCTCGAACTCCCCGACGAGTCCCGCGTGGAATACAAGATCGAAGTGCTCATCCACGGCCGCGCGGAGTGGATCGAAGACCCCCTGAACCCCCAGCGCGCCCGCGATCCGTTCGGCGCGAACTCCGTCGTGCAGGCGCGGGGCTACGAGATCCCCGACTGGGCCCGTGAGAGCGAGGAGGTCCGGCGCGGCGTGATGGAGGAACTCGCGGTCGAGAGCGAGGCGCTCGAGTCCGCCCGGCACGTGACGGTGTACCGTCCGGCCGAGTTCCGCGCCAACCGGCGCTACCCACTGCTCATCGTGCACGACGGCGGAGACTACGTCGAGTACGCCGGCCTCCGGCACGTGCTCGACCGACTGATCGATCGCTTCGAGATCCCCCGGATGATCGTCGCCCTTCTGCACCCTGGCGACCGGCTGTCGGAATACTCGGCGGACCCGGCGCACGCGCGGTTCGTCGCCGAGGAGTTGCTCCCGCGCCTCGAGCGCGACTATCCGCTCCTCCCGGATACCGAGTCGCGCGGGCTCATGGGCGCGAGTCTGGGCGCCGTCGCCTCCTTCCACGCCGCGCTCGCATACCCCGGTTGCTTCGGCCGCGTGCTGCTTCAGTCGGGCTCTTTCCTCTTCACGGACATCGGAGCCAACGAAAGTGGCCCCGTGTTCGACCGCATCGTCGACATGATGAACGCCTACCGGGCCGCGCCGACCGCCATTGCCGAGAAGGCGTTCGTCTCCGTGGGCGTGTACGAACCGCTCGTCTCGGAGAATCGAGCCCTGATCCCGGTCCTCCGCCGCGGCGGCGCGGACGTGCGCTTCGTCGAGTCGCGCGACGGCCACAACTGGGAAAACTGGCGCGACCGCCTGCGCGAGGGCCTGTCGTGGCTCTTCCCGGGTCCGCTGTGGATGGTCTACGAATGACGTCCGCGGCGACGTCTGCGGGCGAGGTTACGCGCCGCATCGGCCTCTCGCTCGGCGCGGACCTCTGCTGGCCCATCGCCTACCGTGCGATTCTCGAACGGATGAACCTCCGGATCCCCTCGTCCGACGGCACGATCCGGTTCCATCTCGAGGACGTCATGATCGAGCCGTTCGACCTGCAGCAGAAGCGGAAGTACGACGTCGTCATCGACCGCCTCACGCACTGGTATTTCCCGACGCGGGAGTGGATCAAGAAGTCCGTGATCATGGACGGGCTCTACGTGTTCAACAATCCGTGGAGCGTCCAGTCGATGGAGAAGCACTCGACCTACTGCGCGATGATGCGGCTGGGTCTCCCCGTTCCGCGGACGTGGCTCATCCCGCCCAAATCCTACGACCCGCAGGACGACCTGGCGGTCACCCTGAAGCGCTACGCGCGGCTCTTCGACCTTCCCGCCGTGGCGCGCGATCTGGGCTATCCGGTGTTCATGAAGCCCTACGACGGCGGCGGCTGGCGCGGCGTGTCGCGGATCGAAGACGACGAGGCGCTCGGCGCCGCCTACGACGAGAGCGGCAAGTTCGTCATGCACCTCCAGCAGGGGGTGGAGCACGACCGTTTCGTCCGCTGCATCGGCCTGGGGCCCCAGACGCGCGCCGTCCTCTACGACCCCGGCGCGCCCGCGCACGACCGCTACACCGTCGAGCGGGACCACCTCGCACCCGCCGACGCGGGCGCGATCCGCGACACGACGCTCACGATCAACGCGTTCTTCGGGTGGGACTTCAACTCGTGCGAGGTGCTTCGCAGCGGCGGCCGATGGATGCCGATCGACTTCGCGAACCCCTGTCCGGACTCGCAGGTCACGTCGCTCCACTACCACTTCCCGTGGCTCATCAAGGCGAATCTCCGCTGGTCCCTCTTCTGCGCGGCGACGCGGCGCAGAATGCGCATCAACCTCGACTGGCAGCCGTTCCTCGATGCCTGCCGTCCCGGGATGTCGGTGGGCGAGAGGGTTCGTGCCTGCGCCGAGATCGCGGAGACGAGGTTCGACACCGACCGCTTCGTGGAGTTCTGTGAGACGCACCTCGCGGAGCTGGACGACGTGGCGGACGAGTTCTTCGGCAGCGAGGCGGCCCACGACGCGGTGCGCGCGAAGGTGGCCTCGCTCTACCCCGATCACGAGATCGAGGAGTTCACCGCGCTCTTCTTCGACCGCATACAGGCGGCCCGCCGGCGGGAACCCCCCGGCGCCGTGCCGATTCTCGCCTCATGAAACTCGGTACCAGCTGGTGGTCGCATCGTCTCGGCCAGGAAGTCAACGTCGCGCGCTGGGGCGAGGTCGGCGTGCCCTTCCTCATGTTCCCCACCGCCGGAGGAGATGCGGAGGAGATCGAGCGCTTCCTCGTCATCGACACGGTGGCGGACTACCTGACGGACGGCCGGATCAAAGTCTATTCGTGCGACAGCGTGGCGGGCCGCGTCATGCTCGGACGGGAGGGGACCCCCGAACACCGCATGGCCGTGCTCAACGGGTTTCAAGAGTTCGTCTACCGCGAGTTCGTCCCCATGATCCGGGAGGACTGCAACGATCCCGGGATCGAGATCATCGTCGCGGGCTCCTCCATCGGAGCGTTCAACGCACTCGCCATGCTGTGCCGGTTTCCCGACGCCTTCTCGCACGCCGTGTGCATGAGCGGCACATACGATCTCCAGCGCTTTCTGAAACACGACACGGGCGTCGAAGCGAACGCGACGGAAGACTTCCACCGCGCCTCGCCTGTGCACCATCTGCCACGGCTCGCGGGCGAGACGCTCGACCGGCTGCGTCAGCGCTTCGTCCTCCTCGCCTCCGGGCGCGGGCGGGCGGAGGACATCGGCGAATCCTGGCGCGCGGCCTCGCTCCTCGGGCGGAAGGGCGTGCCGAACAGGATGGATGACTGGGGTGAAGAATGGCACCACGACTGGCCCACGTGGCGCAACATGCTCCTCCGCTACCTCGACGAACTGCTTCCCGCTTCCTAGCTAGCCGCTCGCGGGGGCTGTCGATTCAAGCGCAAGACGCTCGAAACACCCCAGCGATGATGGAAGCCGAACCCACCACGACGGCGGAAGCCGCCCCCCCGGCATTCCCGCTAACGACAGAGGAACTGGCGGCGGGGTCGGCCCGGTTCGAAGTACACGAGGTATCGGAGGCGGCGTCCTTCCCGCCCCGTGACCATCGAGTCGTGGCGGAAGTGACGACTCCCGAGACGGAGCCCGAGCGTGTGGTCGAAGCACTCATGCGCGCGGCTTTCTCCGTCCACCGGGAGAACGGACTTCCGTTTGCGGTGATGGTCCGACTGTGGGACGCATGGCCAAACTCGGATACGTTCGCAAACCGTGTCGAAGTGTACCCCTCGACGGATGCGGGTGGTCGGCCGATCCTCCGCGCGGCGCGGTCCGGTGCTCGGGTCCAGTCTGGACGCTCGAGCGGGACGAACTCCCCGCATGGATACTCCGCGCCTCCTCCGACGTCCTTACGAATCCGCGCGCGAACGGTTGGTCACTCCATATCTGGTAGTGCCCCGCGCCCCACGGGGAGAGGTTCGATCTTGGCCGCGGGCTGCCAGGTGTAGACGCCAAGGACGTGTCCACCGGATCGACGAGTAACCGACTCCCCCGAAGGCTACGGCCACCTCGGCC
>VXMR01000064.1:3457-21895 GCA_009841005.1 Gemmatimonadales bacterium | reverse complement strand
GGCGGTCGGCGATCTCGCGCCGCCGCAGGCCATCGCGCGACCAATGTCGCGCCTCTTCCATCAGGACCGCCAGATCGAGCGCTTCGTTGCCTGCCTCGCCTTCCCCGAACACGAGCGTCACCTCGCCCCTGACCTCGCGCGTCGCGAACGCCGACACCAACTCGCGCACGGATCCGGCCGTCGTCTCCTCGTGCAGCTTCGTCAGCTCCCGACAGACGACGGCCGCTCGCTCACCCAGACCCGCTTCCGCCAATTCTTCGAGGAGCGCGACCAGCCGCCCCGGCGCCTCGAACGCGACGGCGGTGTCCACGCATGACCGGAGGCTGTCGATCCAGGCGGAGCGTTCGCGGCCCCGCCGTGGCACGAATCCGAGAAAATGAAACCGGTCCGCCGGAAATCCGGACACGGAGAGCGCCGCCAGCACGGCGGAAGGACCGGGTACGGCAAGCACCTCGTGCCCCGCCTCGCGGGCGGCGGCGACCGCCCGCGAGCCGGGGTCGGACACGGTCGGCGTTCCCGCGTCGGACACCAGGGCCGCGGAGCCTCCCCCGGCGAGGGCCGCGAGCAACTCCTCCACCCGTGCGCGCTCGTTGTGCATGTGCAGCGACCGCAACGGGACGTTGGCCTTCAGCCGCGCGAGCAGCGTACCCGAGCGCCGCGTGTCTTCCGCGTAACACACATCGACCGAACGCAGAATCCCGACTGCACGCCGCGGCATGTCGTCCAGATTGCCGATCGGCGTGCCGACCACGTAGAGCGTTCCCGTCACGACACGCGTCCTCGTTTCCCGTTCGCCGCCCGATGCGCCCGCGCCCCCCGGAGCCATCAGGACCGGGGGGCGCGATGCGAGGGTGGACCGTAGCGGCGCCGCTCCTCAGGCGTGCTCGCGGATCTTCTTCTCGAGAGAATCCCTGGGGTGCGCCCCCACGAGGGTGTCAACGACCTCGCCATCCCTGAAGAAGAGGATGCTCGGGATCGAGCGCACGTTGAAGCGGAATGCGGTCTGCGGGTTCGCATCCACATCGAGTTTCCCGACCGTGACGCGACCCGCGTACTCCTGCGCGAGTTCGTCGACGATCGGCCCGACGAGCCGGCACGGGCCGCACCACTCCGCCCAAAAATCGACCATTGCCAGACCCTCGGCACCCTCGATCTCGTCGGCGAAATTCGCATCCGTGATCTCGACGGGCCCTCCGTTCGCAGCGTCAGCCATTCGAATCTCCTGTTCCTCTGCCACCCCGATCACCCGACCGGGAGAAATCGCTTCTTCACTGGCTCCGGTACCGGGTCCGGAATACGTTCCCGCGCGCGGGCACAGGTGAGGTGTCGTACCCCGGCGCCCCGCTCGCGTTCTCCATCGTTCAGGAACTACAAGGGGTCTCCGGCCGCAGTGAACCAAGGCAACCGTACTCCGGGCGCGCCCATTATCGACCACGTGGGAATCGCGGTCAACTCGCTTCAGGAAGCCGTGCCGCGGTGGTCCGCCGTCCTGGGCCAGCCGCCGTCCGGGGAGGAGACCGTCCCATCGGAGGGCATTCGGGCCACCTTCTTCGGCGAGGGCGCCGGGCGGATCGAGTTGCTCGCTCCCCTGACCCCGGAGTCACCCATCGCCCGCTTCCTCGACCGGCGCGGCCCCGGCATCCACCACGTCTGCGTCTGCGTCGACGATCTCGAGGTGGCCCTTGCGGACGCCGAAGCGGCGGGTGCGGAAACCATCCCGCCCCGGATCCGCGTCGGCGCCGGCGGCGCCCGCATCGCATTTCTGCATCCGCGTTCGCTGAAGGGCGTTCTCCTGGAGATGCGGGAGGATCCCGAGGGCGGGTGACGCAGGAGTTTTCCGTCATCGTGCCGACGCTCGATGAGGAAGCGCGGCTCGACGAGACGCTCCGGCGCGCAAAGTCCGCTCTCGGCCCCGAGGCGGAAGTCATCGTGGTCGACGGGGGCAGCCGGGATCGTACGACGGAGATCGCGGCCGCCCATGGCCGGGTCATGTCGACCCGCCGGAACCGGGGCGCCCAGCTCGCCGCCGGGGCACGGACCGCGACCGGCGACATTCTCGTCTTCGTGCATGCCGACACGTGGCTTCCCGAGGGCGGCGCGACGGCCATCCGCGCCGCGGTCCGCGCGGGCGCGGAAGCCGGCTGTTTCCGCTTCGCCATCCAATCGCAATCGCGCCAAACGCGCGCGCGACGGTGGCGCTATCGCCTGCTCGAATGGGGCGTGAACTGGCGCACTCGCCGACTCCGCACCGCCACGGGCGATCAGGCCCTCTTCGCCACGCGCGACGCCTACGAAGCGTGCGACGGCTTCGGGGACCTCCCGCTCTTCGAAGATGTGGCCTTCGTCCGGGCCGTTCGGCGGGTCACCCGCTTTCGCCTCCTCCCCCTCGCGGCGTCCACCTCGAGTCGGCGCTGGGAAGCCGGCTTCCTGCGCACGGTCCTCAAGCACTGGACGTTGCGCGCGGCCTTCCTCGCAGGCGCGGATCCGCGGCGACTCAGCCGCTACCACGAACGGCCTTCCGAGGTCACGGAGCCCCGAGTCTCTCCGTCCCGATCCGCTCCACGAACCAGCGGTTCCCATCCGAAACGATGAGGAACGGGACGCTCACAGCCCCGTTTCGCAGCCCTGTCAGATCCACCATCCAGCGCGAGGCGCCGCCGGCCCCTGCGACAGGATTCGGGCGGAGTTCCCAGGCGCGCGGCTCGAGCAGGCTCGCGAGCACGAACATTCGTTGTTCCGTCTCGTCCCTCCCCCATCGACGTTCCGCCGGGCCCTCGTCCGTTCCGAACAGCCGCGCCATGGCCGAGTAGTCGCGCAGCCTTGCGGCATCGAGAAACCGCCCGATGGCAGCCTCCGCGGACTCCGCTCCGTACAGCTCCGCGCCGTACTCCGCCCCGGCGCCTCCGTGCGACGCGCAGCCGGCGAGCGCGAAGCCCGCCACGGCCATGATCAGGACCGCGACGCGGATCGCGGGGCCCTCCCGCAGACTCGCCGTCATTCCTCCTCCTCCGGTGAATCGGGTGTCTCCGATGGCACGAAGCGCAGCCCTTCGCCGTCTTCGTCGACCTCCACGCGCAGCGCGTCGCCCTCCCGGAAGCGTCCCTCCAGAAAGGCCATGGCGAGCGGGTTCGCGATGAGCCGCTGGATCGCGCGCTTGAGCGGGCGCGCCCCGAACGCGGGGTCGTATCCGACATCCGCGATTCGCCGCCTGGCGGGTCCGCTGACCTCGATCCGTATGTCCCGTTCCGCCAACATCCCGGCGACCCGGTTCACCTGGATCCCGACGATCGACTCGAGGTGCTCCCGGCTGAGCGGCCGGAAGACGAGGATCTCATCCACGCGGTTGAGGAACTCCGGCTTGAAGCGGCCGCGCAGGGCATTCTCGACCTCCGCCTCCGTCCCGGCCCACGACTCGCCGGCCTCGGAGCGGGCGAGGATCCTCGAACTCCCGATGTTGCTCGTCATGATGAGCACGGCGTTGCGAAAGTCCACCGTGCGCCCGCGGCCATCCGTCAACCTCCCGTCATCCAGGATCTGGAGGAGGACGTTGAAGACGTCCGGGTGCGCCTTCTCGATCTCATCGAAGAGCACCACCGTGTAGGGACGCCGTCGCACGGCCTCGGTGAGTTGCCCGCCCTCCTCGTAGCCGACATACCCGGGCGGCGCCCCGATGAGACGTGCCACGGCGTGCCGTTCCATGTACTCGGACATGTCGATCCGGACCATGGCGGACTCCTCGTCGAAGAGGAACTCCGCGAGCGCCCTCGCCGTCTCCGTCTTCCCGACGCCGGTGGGGCCGAGGAACATGAAACTCCCGATCGGACGGTTCGGGTCCTGGAGTCCGGCACGACTCCGGCGCACCGCATCCGACACGGCCGTGATCGCGTGCGACTGGTTCACCACGCGCCGGTGCAGGTGTTCCTCGAGCGTCGCGAGCCGGTCCTTCTCGTCTTCGAGCATCCTCGCGACCGGAATCCCGGTCCAGTTCGCCACGACCTCGGCGATCTCGCCGGGTCCGACTTCCTCGTTCAGAAAGGAGCCCTCGTCCTGGATCTCCTTCAGCTTCGCTTCCGCGGCGAGGAGTTCGGCCCGCCGCTTCGGCAACTCTCCGTGGAGGATCTCGGCCGCGCGCTGGTGGTCCACGCGCCGCTGCGCCTGCTGCGCCTCCACGCCGAGCTCCTCGATCTCACGCTTGAAGCGCTGGACCGTCTGGATCGTGTCCTTCTCGCGGATCCAGCGGGCGTTCAATCCCGCGAGCGACTCGCGCGCCGAGGCGAGTTCGCCCTGCAGCTCCGAAAGCCGTCCCCGGCTCCGTGCGTCTTCCTCGTCGCGCAGCGCCTCGCGCTCGATCTCGAGTTGCGTGACCCTGCGATCCAGTTCATCGATCTCCTCCGGCATGGAGTCGATCTCGATGCGGAGCCGGGACGCCGCCTCGTCCACGAGGTCGATCGCCTTGTCGGGCAGGAACCGGTCGCCGATGTAGCGGTCGGACAGGCGCACGGCGCTCACGAGTGCCGGGTCCGTGATCCGCACACCGTGGTGCACCTCGTAGCGTTCCTTGAGTCCGCGCAGGATGGCCAGGGTCTCGTCCACGCCGGGTTCGCCGACGAGAACCGGCTGGAACCGCCGCTCCAGAGCCGGGTCCTTCTCGATATGCAACCGGTACTCGTCGAGCGTCGTCGCGCCTACCATGCGGAGCTGGCCCCGGGCCAGGGCGGGCTTGAGCATGTTCCCCGCATCCACGGCGCCCTCGGCCGCCCCCGCTCCCACCACGGTGTGGAGTTCGTCGAGGAAGATGACGTAACGGCCGCCGGATTCCGTGATCTCCTTCAGCGTCGCCTTCAGGCGTTCCTCGAACTCGCCCCGGTACTTGGCCCCCGCCAGCATCGAACCGATGTCCAACTGCACGAGTTGCTTGTTCCGCAGCGATTCCGGGATGTCTCCCGCGACGATCCGCTGCGCGAGCCCTTCCGCGATCGCCGTCTTGCCCACGCCGGGCTCGCCGATGAGGACGGGATTGTTCTTCCTCCGCCGCGAGAGTACCTGCATGACGCGGCGGATCTCGGCGTCCCGGCCGATGACCGGGTCGAGCTTCCCGGCACGGGCCTCGGCCGTGAGATCGACGCCGTACCGCTCGAGGGCGCGATACTTCCCTTCCGGGTCCTGATCCGTCACGCGATGCGGTCCCCGGACTTCCTCCACCGCCCGGCGCGCCGCTTCCGGACCCGCTCCCGCGTTCCGGAGCAGCGGGCCCGTCGTGGAAGCCTGTTCCCCGGCAAGGGCCAGGAGGAGGTGCTCGGTCGTCACATAGGAGTCGCCCATCTCCCCCGCGAGCGCATCCGCCGCGTCGAGGACGCGGTCGAGTTCGCGACTGGGGGACGGAGCCGCTCCGCTCTGCTTCGGCAGGCGGCCAATGGCCCGTTCCAGGCGTGTCTGCAGGTCGGGGAGATCGATACCCACCGTCTGCAGGACCGGCACGATGACGCCACCGTCCTGCGCGAGCAGCGCCGCGAGGAGGTGCACGTCCTCGACCGCCGGGTTGTCCGACCGGCGCGCCGCGAGCAGCGCATCGCTCAGCGCCTCGCGGGCCTTGAGCGTGAGTCTGTCGTTCGGGATCATCTTCTATTCGCAGCCCTGGAGTCTTGCGTCGAACCGCCGCCATCGCGTTGCGGCCTCCCCGTTTCATGAGCAATCCCCGTGCCCCGTCAGGCGCCGGGATCGAGGCCCCGATCCGCCGGAACGGCGGGACATCCGCCGATGAGGCGGGGACCGGGGCCAGCGGGGACCCCACGTGGTGCCACTTCGGCAGGGGCTCCGTGTTGACCCCTGCCGGACCCGCGACTAGCGTCCCATCGGTCGACCCCGCCCCATGAGGATTCGATCGTCTCCCGTGTCGGCCTCAGGATAATCTGGAGGGATGCCCATGTCGGACCCAACAGCCGGCGGCTCGGAATCGCGCGCGCACAAGCCGTATATTCCCGCCTCGCAGTCCCTGCCCGAGATCACCGGCAAGGCGATCGTCCTCGGCATCCTCCTCTCCGCCGTCCTGTCGGGAGCGAACGCCTACCTGGGCCTCAAGGTGGGCCTCACCGTGTCCGCCTCGATCCCGGCTGCCGTGATCTCGATGGCGATCCTCAGGATGTTCCGCGAGCACAATATCCTCGAGAACAACATCGTTCAGACGGCCGCCTCCGCGGGCGAGTCGCTGGCGGCCGGCGTGATCTTCACCCTCCCCGCTCTCATCCTCCTCCGCCACTGGGCCGGGTTTCCGTTCCTGCCAACGATGGGGATCGCGTTCTGCGGCGGCATTCTCGGCGTTCTCTTCACCATACCGCTCAGGCGAGCGCTCATCGTCGAAGCGGACCTGCGGTTCCCCGAGGGCGTTGCGACGGCGGAGGTGCTGAAGGCCGGAGCCAGCGGCGGCTCCGGCGCGAGGCTGATCGCGCTCGGCGGCGTGGCGGCCGCCCTGTTGAAGTTCTCGCAGACGGGCCTCAAGGTCGCGGGTTCCTCCATAGAGCACGGCGTCACGTTCGGCCGTTCCGTGTTCGGGATCGGGAGCGACCTCTCCCCTGCCCTGCTCGGCGTCGGATACATCGTCGGACCCCGCGTCGGCAGCCTCGTGCTCGCGGGTGGCGCGATCTCCTGGCTCGCGGGGATCCCCATCTACATGGCGATCACCGACCCGCAGGTCGTGGCCGGGATCACGGGAGGCGCGACCGGCTACGACGCGGCCGCCGCGATCTGGAGCGCGCAGATTCGCTTCATGGGCGTGGGCGCCATGGTCGTGGGAGGCGTGTGGGCCCTCGTCTCGCTCCTCGGCCACGTGAGAGACGGCGTGCGGTCCTCCATCGAGGCGCTGCGGGCGGCCCGCGCGACGGAGGGCGGCCCGGAGATCCTCCGCACCGAACGCGACATGCCGATCAACATCGTCGGGGTCGGAACCGTCGCGCTCGCGGTGCCGATTCTCGCGGTGTTCGTGCTCGTCATCGACCGCGGCGCGCTCTCCATCACGCCCGGACTCTACTGGCTCGTGCTGGCGCTGGGGACGGTCTTCGCCCTCCTGGCGGGGTTCCTCTTCGCCTCCGTCGCGGGCTACATGGCGGGTCTCGTGGGCTCCTCGAACAATCCGATCTCGGGCGTGACGATCGCGACGATCCTCACGATCTCCCTCATCCTCTATCTCCTGCTGGGATTGCAGGTCGACTTCACCGTTTCGGCGCCTCAGGCGCTCTCGGCGGCGGCGACGGCCATCCTCGTGGGGGCCGTCGTCGCCTGCGCCGCCGCGATCGCGGGGGACAACATGCAGGACCTGAAGGCGGGCCGGATCGTCGGTGCGACGCCGCGGCAGCAGCAGGTCATGCAGCTCGTCGGCGTCACGGCGGCCGCGCTCGTCATCGCGCCGATCCTCGGCCTCCTGTTCGAGGCCTACGGGCTCGGCGGCATCCTGCCGCGAGAGGGGATGGACCCGGACGAGATGCTGCAGGCGCCGCAGGCGACCCTGATGGCTTCCGTCGCCGACGGCGTCTTTTCCCGCAATCTCCCGTGGGGGATGATCGGGATCGGGGCGCTCATCGCCGCGTCCGTGATCGCCCTGGACCAGGTCCTCAAGGCACGCGGCTCCAGCCTGCGGGTGCCGGTCCTCGCCGTCGCGGTCGGGATCTACCTGCCCATCGAACTCGAGGTCCCGATCTTCGTGGGCGGGCTCGTGGCGTGGCTGGTGGGCCGGGCCGTGCGGAGGGGCGGGGGCGACGAGGACGCCGTCCGACAGGCGAACCATCGCGGCCTCCTCTTCTCTTCCGGACTCATCACGGGAGAGGCGCTCGTCGGCATTCTCCTCGCGATCCCCTTCGCGGCCTGGCAGAGCACGGACGTGCTGAGCATCGTGCCCGAGGGGTTCGATGCGGCCGGGAGCTGGATCGGCGCCGGGGTCGTCGTCGGATTCATATTCTGGCTGTACCGCGCCTCGCTCCGCGCTTCCGAATGATGCGCCCGCGCCGAGACGGTGCCACGGTGAAGTCGATCCTGCTCGTCGCGGGCCTCATGGCCGTCGGCTGCGGCGGGTCCGGCGGCGATCTGGACGAAGACACGTACGTTCAGGTCATGGCGAAGCTCAGCTGGGCACGGGCGAAGTACGCGGACACCGCGGAGGGCGACTCGGTACGGGCGGCGACGCTCGAGGCGCACGGCGTGACCGGACAGCAGCTCGAGGAATTCACCGCCCGGTCCGGCGACGACCCCAGACGCATGCACCGGCTGTGGGAGGCGATTCGACTCGAGGTGGAAGTGCTTGACGGCGTTCCGCGCCCGGGATCGCAGGTGGAGGTGCCGGACGCGGAGAGGTCCGAGAGCCGTTGAAGGCGCCGAACCTCCTCGCCGCGCCGGGCCGTTCCGCCCGCGCCGCGGCGCTCCACGCCGGAAGGGCGGGCCTGCTCGGCGTCGCGACGCTCCGCGCGCTCGCCCATCCGCGCCGATACGCGCTGGAGACGGTCCAGCACGCGAAGTTCATCGGTCTGGACAGCCTCCCGCTCGTACTGCTGATGGGCGCCCTCTCGGGCGCGGTCATGGCCCAGCAGACGATGTACCAGCTCTCCCCGGGACTGCCGAGGGAGATCGTCGCGGGGGGCGTCGTGGGCGGCATGCTCACGGAACTGGGGCCCGTGCTGACGGCGGTGGTCCTCGCGGGACGCGTCGGGGCGGCCATCGGGGCCGAACTCGGCACGATGAAGGTGACGAACCAGATCGACGCGCTTCTGACGATGGGCCGGGATCCCGTGGTGGAACTCGTGGTCCCCCGGGTCGTGGCGGGAACCCTCATCCTGATCCCGCTCGTCATGCTCGCCAACGCCATGGGGATCTTCAGCGGCTACGTGACATCGGTCGGCATCCTCGGGTTGAGCACGGGCGAGTACGTGGATGGGGCCAAGGGGTACTATCACCACGGCGCGCTGATCTTCTCGCTCGTGAAGGCCGTCGCGTACGGATTCGCGATCACGTTCATCTCCAGCCACGTGGGGCTTCGCGCGAGCGGCGGCGCGGCGGGCGTCGGCCGCACGGCGACGAGAGCCGTGGTCGCGATCATCGTCTCCATCATGGTCCTGGACACCGTGCTGGGACCCGTGTACAAGACGCTCACGTGATCAGGATCATCGGCGTGCACAAGTGGCTGGGCGGACGTCCGGTCCTGAGCGGCGTCGACCTCGACGTGCGGGAAGGCGAAACCCTCGCCATCATGGGGCCGTCAGGGACGGGTAAGAGCGTCCTCCTCAAACACATCGTCGGCCTCTTCGATCCCGACTCCGGAGATATTCTTGTCGATGGGATCTCGGTACCATCGGCCGACCGGGCCGAGATGGCCGCCGTTCGCACAAAGACCGCCTACGTGTTCCAGAACTCCGCCCTCTTCGATTCCATGACGGTGCGCGGGAACCTGCTGATGGGTCTCCCACCGGGTTTCTGCCGCGGCCGCCCCGCGAAATGCGAAGAACTCGTGCGGACCGCGCTCGATCACGTGAACCTCGAGCCGGAGGTGCTGACGCTCCTGCCGGCTGAACTCTCCGGAGGCATGCAGCGGCGGGTCGCCATCGCCCGCGCGATCATCGGCAAGCGCCGTTACGTCCTGTACGACGAGCCCACGACGGGGCTGGATCCCGTCAACGCGACCCGGATCAACCGCCTGATCGCGCGCGTGAGCGAGGAAGTCGACGCGACGAGTATCGTCGTGACGCACGATGTGGAGTCGGCCTTCTTCCTGGCGGACCGGATCGCCCTTCTTTCGGACGGCGTCGTCGCGGCGGAGGGTACGCCGCAGCAATTGCGCGAGACGGACAACCGGGCGGTGCGCGAATTTCTCGACGCGGCGCCCACGCGGGGTCTCGAATGAGGGATCCGGGGCTGCGCGACCGCGGCGTCGAAGTCCGGGTCGGCGCATTCGTCATCCTGACCGCGGCCGTCATCGTGGCGGGCCTGTTCTGGATATCGGGCTCACCGTTTCGCGGCCCCACCATCCGCGTCTGGGGGATCGCGGAGAACGCGAACCGGATCGCGACCGCGTCGCCCGTCCTGCTGCGCGGGGTGGAGGTCGGCACCGTGGACGAAGTCGCGCTCGAGGCGGAGCGCGTCGTCCTCACGATGACCCTCTCTTCTCGGGTCCGGTTGCCGGTGGACACCCGGGGCACCATCCAGCCGGATGGCTTCCTGGGCCAGCAGCTCGTCGAGCTTGTGCCGGGGACCAGTGCCCGGACGCTGGCGGAGGGCGACACGCTCTCGCTCGACCGCCGATCCGATCTCACGTCGCTGGCCTCGACGCTCGGGGACGACGTGGGCTCGCTGATCGGAGAGATGGAATCGCTGCTCGGCGGCGGTCTGGCCGAGAACGTCGCCTCCGGATCGGAGGCCTTCACGCTCGCGATGCGGGAACTCGCCGGAATCCTCGAGACGGAGCGCACGTCGATCGGCAGCCTGCTCGCCAACATGGACACCCTGTCGAACCGGCTCGCGGGAATGACCGGGTCCGAGGAAGTCGATCGCACGCTGGCCAACCTCGACACACTCTCGTCGCGGCTCGCCGGCGCCAGCGCCGATTTCTCGGCCGCCGGCCGATCGCTTGCCGAGATCACGCGGGGGTTGGAGAGCGGGGAGGGCACGCTCGGCAAGTTCCTTCGCGAAGACGCGGTCCACGATGAAGTGCTGGAGACGCTGCGGTTGCTGCGCGCCGCGGGGGAGGAACTCGCCCTCCTCCTGCGGGATGTCCGTGAACGGCCGGACCGTTACCTGACGGACCTCAAGGTCTCGGTCTTCTAGCCGCCCGGTGCGGGGTCTCGCGCCGGCAGGCCCCGACTAGAGACCCGTGGGGACGTCGAAGAAGGCGTGCTCCGCCCCGAAATGCTTCGCCGCGCGCTTCGCCAGAGCCCGGATACCGAGCGTCTCAGTGCCGTAGTGGCCAGCGTAGATCACGTTGATCCCGAGTTCCATCGCCTCGTGGTAGGTGTGGTGGTTCCCCTCGCCGGTGAGGAAGGTGTCGGCTCCCGCCGTGGCGGCCGCCTCGATCATCGAACCCGCACCGCCCGTGACGATCGCGAGCCGCGACACGCGTTCCGGACCTCCGGCGATCACGATCGGGGCTTGTCCGCATACAGCTTCCGCCCGAGCCGCGAGATCGCCACGCGAGGTGTCGACCGCGCCGATGACGCCGATCCCGTCATTCCCCTTGAAGGACCCGAACGGTTCGACATCCTCGACACCGAGTTCCGCGGCGAGGAGGACGTTGTTTCCTATCCCGGGATGGGCATCGAGCGGGAGGTGCGCCGAGTACAACCCCATCCCGCTCTCCATGAGCCGGCGGCAGCGCTCGTACGCGGGGCCGACGAAGGGACGCAGACCGCCCCAGAACAGTCCGTGGTGCACGAGGAGGATCCCGCACCCGGCATCGGCCGCGAGGTCGATCGTGGCCTGACAGGCGTCCGTCGCCGCCCCGATGCGGCCGACGGCGCCCCGCCCGTCGACCTGCAACCCGTTGAGGGCGAACGGATAATCCTCTATCCGGGCCACGTCCAGGAAATCGTCGAGCCAGGCGGCGACTTCCCGGCAGTTCGGGCCGCTGCCGGCACCGGATTCCGCCACCGAGGCTACTCCCACTCGATCGTGGCGGGGGGCTTCGAGGACACGTCGTAGGTCACCCGGTTCACCCCCTTCACTTCGTTGATGATGCGGTTGGAAATCCGGCCGAGCACCTCGTGGGGAAACTGGAACCAGTCGGCCGTCATTCCGTCCAGGGAGGTCACGGCGCGCAGCGCGACGACGTTCTCGTACGTGCGCGCATCCCCCATGACGCCGACGGACTGCACGGGCAGCAGAACGGCGAACGCCTGCCAGATCTCATCATAGAGGCCCGCCGCGCGAATCTCGTCGAGATAGATCGCGTCCACCTCCCGCAGCGCATCCAGCTTTTCCCGCGTCACGTCGCCGAGAATCCGGATGGCGAGGCCGGGACCGGGGAAGGGGTGGCGCCCCACGATCTCCTCTGCAAGGCCCAGTTCGCGGCCCACGGCGCGCACCTCGTCCTTGAAGAGCTCGCGAAGCGGCTCGATGAGTTCGAACGGGTGATCCGGACGGAGGCCGCCCACGTTGTGGTGGGACTTGATCTTCACCGATGGCCCCCACACGGAGACGGACTCGATGACGTCGGGGTAAAGCGTTCCCTGCACGAGGAACCGCGCGTCACCGTATCGGCCGGCCGCCTCCTCGAACACGTCGATGAAGGTGTGGCCGATGATGACCCGCTTCTCCTCGGGTTCCTCGACGCCGGCGAGCCGGTCGACGAAGAGGTCGGCCGCGTCGACGACTTCGAGCCGCATCCCCATGTGCTCGCCGAACACCGCCTCCACGGCATCGCGTTCACCCTTCCGCAGCATGCCCGTGTCGACGAAGATGCAGGTAAGCCGGTCTCCCACGGCGCGCTGCACGAGCGCCGCGGCCACGGAGCTGTCCACCCCGCCGGAGAGGCCGCAGATCACCTGTCCATCACCCACGGTCTCACGGACCGCGGTGAGCTGGTGGTCGATGATGTTCGCGGCGTTCCAGCTCATCTCGCAGCCGGCGATCTCGAACAGGAAGTTCCGCAGCATCTCGCCGCCGCGCGTCGTGTGGGCGACTTCCGGGTGGAACTGCACGCCCCAGATCCGTCGCTCCTCGGACTGGATCGCGGCGATGGAGTTCTCGGTCGTCGCGGAGACCTCGAAGCCCGGGGGCAGCGCGTGGAGGGAGTCGCCGTGACTCATCCAGACCTGAGTGGGCTCGTCGTCGTCGAACCCGTGAAAGAGGGGGTCCGTCGACCGGACCTTGAGTTCGGCCCGCCCATACTCCCGGCGCTCGGCCTGTTGCACCTCGCCCCCGACGAGATCCGCGACGAGTTGCATTCCGTAGCAGATCCCGAGAATCGGGACGCCCATGGCGAGGGTCTCGGGCTGGGCCGTGGGAACGTCTTCGTCGTAGACGCTCGCCGGCCCCCCGGAGAGGACGATGGCCGCCGGATCGTAGCGGCGGACCCACGCCGGGCTCCGCGTCGGCGGGTGTACCTCGCAGTACACCCCCTCCTCCCGAATGCGCCGCGCGATGAGCTGGGTGAACTGGGATCCGAAATCGAGGATGAGAACGCGACTCACCGCACTTCCTCCCCTCCCGTTTCGCCGGAGCGCGGCCCGGCCAGGGTCTCGATCGCGACTTCCCGTTCCTCGCCGGAGGCCATGTCCCGGAGCACCGCGACGCCCCGCTCCGCTTCCTGCGGCCCGAGTACGATGGTGCGCCCGGCGCCCGCCTGGTTGGCGGCCTTGAACTGGCGTCCGACCCCGCGCGACCGAAGGTCGTAGAGCACGCGCCGTCCCCGGTCGCGCAGGGCGCGGGCCAGACCGAGCGCGAGCGGGCGCTCTGCATCGGACACGCATACGATGTAGTCGTCCACGCGGCGGGCCGCCTCGGGCACGAGTCCCCGGTCCCGGAGCAGTTCCGTGAGGACCACGTCCCCCATGCCGAAGCCGAGAGCCGGGAGATCCACGCCTCCCAGCGCCTTCAGAAGGTCATCGTAGCGGCCGCCCCCGCAGATCGCGCGCAGTTCGCCCCGGCGATCCCAGATCTCGAACACCGTCCCCGTGTAGTAGGCAAGTCCGCGGACGAGGCCCGCGTCGAAGCTGACGAAGTCCGCGAAGCCCGCCGCGCCGAGATGCGCGAACACGGTGGACAGCCGGTCGGCCGCCTCGGCGACCGCTTCGTCTCCCCCGTGCGCCGCCGCCAGTTCCTCGAGCGGGAGCCGGGTGGCCGCCAGCAGCCGCGTCGCCGCGTCCCCGTCTACACCGTGCTCCGCGAGCCGCGAGCGGACCCCCTCCTCCCCTTCCTTCTCGAGCCGGTCGAGGGCGCCGAACACCGCAACATGGTCTTCCGCGGAGATTCCGTGAACGTCGAGAAGCGCGCCGATGAGGCGCCGGTCCGAGATGCGGACCACGATGTCCGCGGCCCCCAGGCCGAGTTCCCGGAGCGCGTCGATGCCCGCGCTGATGATCTCCGAATCGGCGAGCGGGTTCGTCTCGCCGACGATGTCCATGTTGAGTTGGAAGTGCTCGCGGAGTCGACCGCGCTGCGGCCGCTCGTAGCGGAAGAGCTGCGGGATCGAGAACCAGCGGACGGGCTTCGCGAGCCCCGCGGCACGGGAGGCGATCATGCGCGCGAAGGTCGGCGTCATCTCGGGCCGCAGCGCCACGGCCCGCCCTCCCCTGTCCTCGAACCCGTAGAGCTGTCCTACGATCTCTTCGCCGGACTTCCGCGTGTAGAGTTCGAGCGCCTCGAGCGGAGGGCCGTCATACTCCGTGAATCCATAGCGGGCGCCGACGCTGCGCCAGGCCGAGAAGATGTGTCGGCGGAGGGCGAGTTCCTCCGGAAAGAAATCTCGAAAACCGGGCAGGCCGCGGATCTCCCCGGAGGTCACGGCCCCGGAAGCTGAGGCAACCCGTGGCACAAACCCCGCTGGGCTAGCTCGTCGCGCAGTATCGGTCGTACGCCTTTGTGAGGTCGGCCGCGATGTCGTGCGCCTCGCGGCCCTCGATCTGGTGGCGCTCGAGCATGAACTGCAGCTCCCCGTTGGAGAGCAGCGCGAGAGCCGGGGACGAGGGTCGGACGCCGACGAAATACTGCCGCGCGCGCGCCGTCGCTTCCACATCCTGTCCCGCGAACACCGTGACGACGCGGTCGGGCTGCTCTCCGTGGCTCATGGCCATCGCCACGGCGGGTCGCGCATTGCGCGCCGCGCAGCCGCAGACGGAGTTCACGACGACGAGCGTCTCCCCGTCGGCGCCGAGGACTTCGTCCACTTCATCGGAGGTCCGAAGCTCACGCACGCCGAGGCGGGTGAGTTCGTCCCTCATCGGTTGTACCAGTCTGGGATCGTACAGCATCTTCAGTCTCCTGTCCGTACGCCGGCGAGTTCCGGCAGTGCCCGGGCCTCGCCCACGGTGGTTGCGGACCCCGTGACCAGGAGCGTTCCGGCTCCGGCGAGCGTCAGCCCTCGCGAGACCGCCTCGGCCACGTTCCGGCACACGATTGATTCAAGACCCCGTTCACGCGACAGCCACTCCTGCGCCCGGGACGGGTCCCACCGCCTCTCCGCGGGGGCGGCGGACCGCGTCAGAATCATAGCGTCGCTGTCAAGCGCGAGGCGGGCCAACATCTTCTTCCAATCCTTGTCGGCCAGCATTCCGACCACAGCGATGAGCGGGCGCGCCACGGACAGCGCCGCCACCGTTTCGCAGAGCGCCGCGATGGCCGCCGGATTGTGCGCGATATCGAACACGCAGCCCGGGCGTCCGCCGCGCGAAGGCCGGATCTCGAAGCGGCCGGCCAGGCGCGCGCGTGCGATCCCGCGGCGCGCGGAGTCTTCGTCCGGCGGAAGGCCCGAGCCGTCCAGCAGCAGGAGGGCGAGAGCCGCGTTGTCCGCCTGGTGCCGGCCGGGCAGGCCGGTGGCGAGCCGAAAGCCGTGGGGACGCGACCCCGACACATATCGGAAGCGCGTTTCCGGAGGATCGGTCCGCACCTCGACATCCGACACCTCCGCCTCCCTTCCGAGGCGCGCAACCGGTGATCCGACGCGGCGCGCGGCCCGCTCGAGCACCGCGAGCGGAAGCGGATCGATGCGACCCAGGCAGGCCGGCGCGCCCGGCTTGAAGATCCCCCCTTTTTCCTTCGCGATCGACTCGGGAGATCCCCCAAGCCACTCCGTGTGGTCGAGGCTGATCGGGGTGATCGCCGTCCCGGCGGGACGGAGCACGTTCGTCGCGTCGAGCCGGCCGCCGAGACCGGTTTCGACGACCGCCACCTCCACCCCGCACTCCGCGAAGCAGGTGAAGGCGAGCGCGGTGGCCAACTCGAAGTACGTACAATGTGCGGCCGTCTCGCAGTCGAGCACGCGGGCGGCGGCGGACTGAAGCGCCGACTCCTCCACCCAGGCCCCATCGATCAGAAAACGTTCCCGAACGTCCTCGAGGTGCGGCGAGGTATAGAGGCCCGTGCGCGTGCCGCCGTCTTCGAGCATCGACGCCGCGAAGCACGCGGTCGACCCCTTGCCGTTCGTGCCCGCGATATGGAGGGCGTTGAAGGTCCGTTCCGGCCGGCCCAGCTCCGCGAGGAGCGCTTCGATTCTGTCGAGACCCCAGCGGATCGTGGTGACCGGACGGGGATCGAACAGGGCCGCGAGGGCATCCCCGCCCGCGATCAGCACATGTGATCCAGGAGGCACGCGAGGGCGTCGCGCATCTCCGACCGCGGGACGATGCGGTCGATCATCCCGTGCTCCTCCAGAAACTCCGCCGTCTGGAAACCCTCCGGAAGGTCCTGCCGGATCGTTTCCTTGATGACTCGCGGGCCGGCGAAGCCGACGAGGGCGCCGGGTTCCGCGAGAATCACATCCCCCAGCATCGCATACGACGCCGTCACCCCGCCCGTGGTCGGGTTCGTGAGGACGCTCACGTAGGGGATGCCGGCCCTCGCGAGTTGCTCGAGCGCGGCCGCCGTCTTTCCCATCTGCATGAGGGAGAGGATCCCTTCCTGCATCCGCGCTCCGCCCGAAGCGGAGATGATGATGAGCGGGACTCGCCGCTCGAGGGATCGGTCGGCGAGGCGACGGATCTTCTCACCCACCACCGAACCCATCGACCCGCCGATGAAGCGGAAATCCATGGTCCCGAGGTGGACTTCCCTGCCCCCGATCTCACCCCGCCCGGTCCGAATGGCATCCTGGTCGCCGCCTCGCTGCTCCGCCTGCACGATGCGTTCGGCATAGCTGCGGGAATCGACGAACCCGAGCGGGTCGGCGGAGCGCAGGTGCCCATCGTGGAGTTCGGTGAGACCTTCGCCGTCGAGCAGCATCGCCTCGTAGGACTCCGCAGTAATGCGAAAATGATGGCCGCAGTGAGGACAGACGTGGAGATTCTCCTCCAGCCGTCCGCTGTAGAGGATCTCGCCGCATCCCGCGCACCGATCCCACACGTCGCCCGGAAGCTCACGCTTCTGTGAGACCAGCTTGCGCTTTGGTTTGCTGAACCAGGACACTCAGGCCTCCCAGGCCACGCGCTGTACGATCCCGAAGCCCGCGTAGAGCACGAGCAGGAAGCTCCCCCCGTAGCTCAGGAGCGGCAAGGGCAGTCCGATCACCGGCATCATGCCGACCGCCATCCCCAGGTTCACCACGATGTGCGTCAGAAGGACCGCAAAGAGGCAGAATGCGATGAGGCTTCCGAACCGATCGTCCATCGAGGCTGCGACCTGAAGCACGCGCCAGAGGAGGAAGGCGAAGAGCACCAGGAACAGCGTCACGCCGATGAATCCGAACTCCTCGCCCACGACGGAGAAGATGAAGTCCGTATGCTGCTCCGGGAGGAAGGCGAGCCGCTTCTGGGGGCCGTTTGCGAAGCCGGCGCCGATGAATCCGCCGGAGCCGATCGCGACCTTCGACTGGATGAGGTGCCAGCCGGCGCCGAGGGGATCGATATCCGGATCCAGGAAGACGAGGAGCCGGTTCCGCTGATAGTCGGCGAGCGAATCCCATATGCGGAGCGTGAGCGCGCCCGTGAAGACGTTCGCGAGGAGCACGCCCACCGCCTCCAGGATGAAGAGGCGGTGCACGTACAGGCCGGCGGCGACGACGAGGAACCCGAGACCCCACGCGATCCAGTTGAAGCCGAGCAGGAGACTGAGTCCCGGCGACGCGAGCAGGAAGATCTTGAACAGCGGGATGCCGCTCCAGTACAGCGCGGCGAGCAGGAGCGCTCCGAAGATCATCGCACTCCCGAGGTCCGGTTGCAGCAGCACGAGCGCGAACGGGACGAGCGTGATGACGGCGGGCTTCAGAAGTTCCAACAGCCGCTCGTACGGTCCCGGCGCCCCCCCCATCACGCGCGCCAACATGAGGATCGTCCCCAGTTTCGCGACCTCCGCCGGCTGCAGCCGCCCGGGGCCGAGTTCGAGCCAGCTCCCGTTCGGACCCGTCCCGATGAACAGCACGAGGATGAGGAGGAGTACGCTGATCCCGTAGGCCCACGGCGCCAGCCACTCGAGGAAACGGAGCGAGAAGCGGGAGGTCACGGCGAGCGCGACGATCGCCACACCGAACCAGTAGAGCTGGCGAACCCAGATCCCGGTGGCCAGCGACGGCACGTCGACGAGGCCGGCCGAGTAGATCATCGCGATCCCGAGTCCGGTCATGAACAGCACCAGCGCGAGGAGCGTCGGGTCTCCCACGCCCGGGATTCGCAGCCGGGCGATCATCCGCCCGCCCGCGGGGGGGGCGCGGCCGCCGGCCCGGCGCCGGGCGCGGCCGCGGGCGGCGGCGCGCGCCGCGGGCGGGGGCGGGGCCCGCCCCCGCGGGCCGGGGGGGGGGGCGGGGGTGGGCCCGGGGGGCGG
>VXMR01000064.1:0-3447 GCA_009841005.1 Gemmatimonadales bacterium | reverse complement strand
CCCCCCCCCCGCCAGCTCGTGCGCGTCACCCGCGCCGGGTTGTCGCGGCCGGCCTATAACCCCCCCCCCGGCGCGGCCTGGGCTCCCGCCGGACGGACGCCGGGCGAGTCCTCCGGCGGCAGCCCGAGCGTCTGGAGGTGACGGTCCACGATCCCGGCCGCGAGAGGCACGGCGAGCGACGGGGCCCCGTCGGGGTGCCCGTGCTCCACGACCGCCGCGATGACGATTCGCGGGTCGTAGGCCGGTGCGAACCCCACGAACCAGGAATGGGGCTCGCCGTGCGGGTTCTGGGCCGTGCCGGTCTTCCCGGCCAGGGTCCAGCGGGCCAGGCGGTTGCCGTACGCGGTGCCGCCGGGCTCGTTCACGACCCGCGCCAGCGCGTCGACGAGTTGGCGCCGCTGGACCTCGGGGAGATCGAGCGTCCAGTCCGCGCGCTGCTGCGCGAGCATCTCATCCCGTACGAGGTGGGGTATGACGGGCGCCCTCCCCGTCGCCAGCGCCGCGTAGAACTGGGCCATGGCGAGCAGCGTCTGCTCGTTTTCTCCCTGCCCGATCGAGAGGTTCCACACGACGGCTTCGGTCCACCTGCCGCGCCCCAGCCGGTCGTCGTACCACTGTCGGGAGTCGGGGAAGAGGCCCGACCTCTCGGAAGGAAGGTCGATCCCCGTCGTGCGCCCGAAACCGAACTCCCCCACCCCCGCGAGGAGCGGGTCGAGGCCGATCCGCTGCCCCGCCTGGTAGAACCAGACGTTGCACGAGTGCTTGATCGCTTCGGAGAGGTTCAGGCGACCGTGTCCCCTCGACAGCCAGCAACGGAAGTAGCGGGTGTGATACCAGAGCCCGCCATCGCATGTGTCGGCGTGGTAGGTCTCGATCGCGAGGTCGGCCGTCTTCATCCCGATGGTCGACATGACGAGCTTCCATGTGGATCCCGGAGGGTAGGAAGCCATGGAGACCCGGTCCAGCAGTGGCTCGTCCGGGTGTTCGCGAAGCGCGTTCCACAGGTCCAGGGGGATGCCGCCGATGAACGCGTTGGGGTCGAAGGTGGGGTGGCTGTAGAGCAGGAGCACCTCTCCGGTGACCGGGTCCAGCGCCACGACGCCGCCCCGCATCCCTTCGGGAAACACCGAATCCGCGTACATCTGCAGGTCGAGATCGATGCCGAGATGCAGGTCATCTCCGGGCACCGGAGGCTGCGCCTGCGCGACCCCCAGATCCCGCACGACGGAACCCAGGGCGTTCACTTCCGCGTAGCGGATCCCGTCACGCCCGGCCAGCCTGTGCTCGTACTGCTGCTCGAGCCCCGCCTTTCCGACCGACTGGCCGGATTCGTAGCCGGCGTACTCGGTTCGAGCCAGCTCTTCCTGACTGATCTCCCCCACGTAACCGATCATGTGCGCGACCGCGGGCCCCGCCGGATAGCGCCGGTGCGGCCTCTGATCCACCACGACGCGCCGAAACCGGGGTCGGCGCTCCTCGATGAACGCGACCTGCTCGAAGTTCGCGTTCTCGCGCACGACGAGCGCCTCGCCCGGACGGTCCCGATTGCGCGACAGCAACGCGGCGCGCCGCTCGGGCGACAGTTCCAGCCGCTCCGCGAGGCGATCGAGTCCGGCGGAGATGGAATCGCGGGGACCGGGCAGCATCGACACATCGTACCCGGGCACGTTGTCCGCGATGGCCCGTCCGTGGCGGTCGTAGATGGTCCCGCGCGGCGCCGGAACCGTGATGGTCCGCAGCCGGTTCTCGCTCGAACGGAGCGTGTACAGATCGCTGCTGAAGATCTGGAGATTGATGAACCCGGCGGCGACGATCGAAAGGCAGAAGAAGATCGCGCGCGCCGCCCAGCGGCCTCGCTGTTTTCGGATCGAGCGGTGTTCGTTGTCCCCCTTCACATCCTCCCCTTCACCTCGTGACGGCCGAAACCAGCCTTTCCGCGACCCAGCACCCCGCCGTTGTCAGCGCGGCCGATCCGACACTGTCGACGAGCAGGGCGCCTGCCGACCAGTCTCCGACGACGATGATCGCGACCGCAGACCGCAGGAGCCACGTCCCGACGAAGACGAAGACCGGCGTGACCCTGTCCGAGTCCGAATAGATCAGGTGTCGCACCCAGCCGACGAGCGCCCCGGTCAACGAGAAGAGTAACATCGTGAGGCCCATCGGTCCCAGCGAGATCGATGCTTCCATGAGGCCGATCACGCACCCGAAACCCGCGGCCCGTCCCCATCGGAGTTGCAACGAGCCCAGTATCAGGCCGCCGGCGACGAGGTCGGGCACCACCGGCCAGCGGCTCCAGAGCGGATGCAGGGCGAAGTGCAGAAGCAGCAGGAGCGCGGCGACAAACCACTTTCCGGCCGGACTCATCGACGGACCGAAGCGGTGTCGGTTGGCGCGGGCTCGGGTTCCGTCGGCGCAGAGTCGAGCTCGGTCAGTGCAGACGCCGTGTCCGCCTCGACGTTGGCCGGCAATGCCGGCCGATTCCACACGAACACGTCCCTGACCTCTTCCGGACGCACGGAGGGCTCCACGAAATAGCGCTTCATCCAACCCGCTTCCGCCTCCGCGGGTTCGCGGATGTGCCCGACAGGCACGCCCGGCGGATAGACGCCGGAGAGCCCCGTCGTGACGAGCAGGGTCCCCGCCGGGATGTCCGCCTGGAAGGGCGCCCCCTCGAGGAGGAGCACCGGCTGCCCCCCGTCCGCGCGCTCCGGCCGCACGAGCCCCGTTACGCCTTCGCCTTCGGCCAGAACGCTGACCCGGAAGTCGGGATGGCTCCAGAACTCGCCCCGCCCCCCGCGGCCGTGAGGGGCCCTGACGACGCCGACCAGCCCGATCCCGGTGAAGACGGCGACAGGAAACTCGCGACCTCGAAAATCAGGTCCCGACAACACGAACAGGTCCGGATTGCCGACGTTGGGGCGTCCCGGGTAGACGACCGCCGCCTCGACCGAGCCCGCGGGAAGCGCCGCGAGAACCTGCGCCGAAGACTCTTCCCCGACCGGCGCCGCCCGGTCCCGGTAGCGCAGCAGGAGTTCCGTGAGGGAGTCCCGCTCCGCCAGCAGGCCCTCGACGCGGCGCTCCATCTGTCCCCGCTCGGCGGCGAGGCGATGGAGCAAAAGGAACGGATAAAGAGCGGTAGCGCGGACTGCGGATTCCACCTGGCTCTCGAGTGCGCTGGACAAACCCGCGGCGATGCCGCTGAGGCTGAGGGCGAGGGAGAAGAAGACCACATCGAGCAGCTTGCGGCCCCGCGGCCGGACGCCCTGGTAACTCACAGGGGGCGATTCAGAACGGGCTCGGCGTCAACTCGTGAGAACTCCACGATACCGTCCAAATTCCTCGAGGATTTTCCCGCAACCCCGAACGACACACGTAAGCGGTTCCGCATCGACGTGGATGGGGAGTCCCGTCTCCTCGCCCAGCAACGTATCCAGCCCCCGCACG
>VXMR01000067.1 GCA_009841005.1 Gemmatimonadales bacterium | reverse complement strand
GCCCACCCCGGCGGCGATCCCCGTCGGCCCCATCACGCAGGAATCCGGGGGCGAGGCCGCCCCTTCCTGGACCTTCCAGGACCTGCTGGAAGACGCCCACGACGAAGCGCTCTTCGACTACTACCTCACGTCGCAGCCGGCCCTCGTAGACGCCGCCACCGGAGCCACACAACCCATCGGCGCCCCGGCGGTCTACGAATCCCTCGACCCTTCACCCAGCGGCGAGTACTACCTGTCCGTCCGTACGGTTCGCCCCTACTCGTACCTCGTTCCCGACTCCCGCTTCCCCAGGGAGGTGGAAGTCCTCGGCGGCGACGGCGCGCCCCTGCGCGCGCTCGCCACGCTCCCGTTGGACGAGGGCGGCCCCGAGCACCTGGGCTTTCGCCGGGCCGGTCTCCGCCAGTTCTCCTGGCGCCCCGGCGTGCCCGCCACCCTGGCCTACGTGGAAGCCCTCGACGGCGGCAACCCCGCGCTCGACGTGCCCCACCGCGACCGGGTGCTGACCCTCGCGGCGCCCTTCGACGGAGAGGGCACCGAACTCGTCCGCACCGAGCACCGCCTGGGCTCGGGCGCCTTCGGCTTCGGCTATCCGGTCCTGTGGGGCGAGGACGGCGAGACCGCCCTCGTCTACGAATTCGACTGGCCGACACGGCGGTCCCGCGCCTGGGCCGTGCAGGCTTCCACTCCCGGCGCCCGGCCCGCGCTCCTCTGGGACCGGAGCACGGACGACTGGTACGGCAATCCGGGCGACCCGGTCATGAAGCAGGACGGGGCCGGCAAGCGGGTCGTCCACATGGACGGCACGAGCATCTTTCTGGCGGGTCCGGGAGGATCTCCGGAAGGAGACCGGCCATTCCTGGACCGGCTGGATCTGACGGACGACGGGCGGCAGCGACTCTTCCATTCGGGCGCAGACAGCTACGAGACCGTGGTCGGTCTGGCGGACGCACGCGCCGGCCGGATCGTCATCCGGCGCGAGACGAGCGAGGAGCCGCCGAACTACCACCTCGTCACGACGGCAAACGACGAGCGCACGGCCCTCACGTCCGTCCCCGACCCCCAGCCCCAGCTCGCGGGGATCACCAAGAGCAAGATCTACTACGAGCGCGACGACGGCATCCCGCTATCGGGCGAGCTGTACCTGCCCGCCGACTACGAGCCCGGCCAGAGGCTCCCGGTCCTGGTATGGGCCTACCCGCGCGAGTTCGCCGACGAGGACGGCGCCGGTCAGGTCAGGGGCTCGGCCCACCGCTTCACGACCATCTCCGGCGCCTCGCACCTCCTGCTGCTCACCCAGGGGTTCGCGGTGCTCAACGACGCCGCGATGCCGGTCGTGGGCGGCTTCGCTGCGAACGACACCTACGTGGAGCAGCTGGTGGCCAACGGCAGGGCCGCGGTGGACAAGCTCGTCGAGATGGGCGTGGCCGACCGCGACCGGGTGGGGATCGCCGGCCACAGCTACGGAGCTTTCATGACCGCCAACATGCTGGCGCACTCCGACGACTTCACCGCCGGCATCGCGCGCAGCGGAGCCTTCAACCGGAGCCTCACGCCCTTCGGATTCCAGTATGAGCGCCGCACCTTCTGGGAGGCGCCGGAGGTCTACTTCCGCATGTCGGCCTTCATGCACGCGGAGAAGATCAACGAACCGCTCCTCCTGACCCACGGCGTCATCGACAACAACTCCGGGACCTTCCCCGTCCAGTCCGAGCGCATGTACCACGCCGTGAAGGGCCTGGGAGGCACCGTCCGCCTGGTGATGCTGCCCCACGAGAGCCACGGCTACCGGGCCCGCGAATCGGTCCTGCACACCGTGTGGGAGATGTTCGACTGGATGCGCCGTCACGTGAAGGAGCGGCAACCCGGCGCCCTGGTCCCCTAATGAAGTGCGCCTCCCGGGCATCACACTCTCCAATTTCAAGACCACACCGTGACCACAAACTGGCCGTCACCGGATCTGCACGACGGTCACGCCGTCGATCTCGAGGTCGGACCAGCTTCGGTCGGCGGTGAGGACCGGGAGACCGAGGCTGCTTGCGGTGGCCAGACAGGCCCGGTCACCCAGTCCGAGGCCCTGGCGCCGTGTCCTCATACGATAGGCGCCGCTGAGCAGCGCCGCCTGGCGGTCGAAGGGAATGATTTCGACCCCCAATCCCCGGACGACGCGCGCCACCGTCACGGAGGACAGGCCGTCTTGCGAGAGACGTGCCGCGACCTCGGCCACGTTCACCGATGACATGGCGGCTCCTCGCTTGAGCGCGCGTTCGACGCGAACCGCCCCCGGTTCATTCAGCAGGGCCGCCAGGACGGCCGAGGCGTCCAGGACAGCCTCGGCCGGTTCATTCACGGGCGGCTTCGGCTCGCCGTTCCAGGATGAATTCATCGACGCCGCCGGAGCCCTTCCGGTGCCGGCGCACGATGGCCTGCAGCCGCGCGAGTGCGGCGCTGGTGGTGCGCAGCCGGATCGTGTCGCCCTCCAGGCCCATTATCAGTTGCTGCCGGCCCTGAATGTCCAGTGCGCGGCGGAAGCGGGCGGGGACCACCAGCCGGCCGGCTTCGTCGATCGTCACGCGTTCGGTGTCGGGCACCGAATCCGGCATGGAGTCCGGCGAAGCATCGGTCGGCGAGTTCCGGTTCTCTTTCTTCATGGTATACTCCGTGTTTATGGCATATTTTGCGAAGATACCATGTCGAGAGCCGAGGCACGAGAGGTAGACTTCGTAACCCGTCCGCGGTGAGATTCCGCTGCTGCATGCCACACGTCGCTTTCGTCGATACGATAGGGACCGCCGCTCCGATTCCGCAGTTTCGCGACGGCGATCAACGCGGGATCATCGAATCAGGAAGGGTTCAGCGTGATCACACTTGAGGGGAAGACCGCCATCGTCACAGGGGCGGCGAAGGGGATCGGCGCCGCGTGCGCGCTCGCCTTCGCCCGTCACGGGGCGGATGTCGTGCTGGGGGACGTCCTGGAGGAGCGTTGCTCGGACACGGCCCGGCGCATCGCGGAGGAGACGGGGCGGGAGACGCTCGCGGTGCGCACCGACGTGAGCGAGGAGAGCGACTGCGCGGCCCTGCTCGACGCCTGCACGGAACGCTTCGGCCGCTGCGACATCCTGCTCAACAACGCGGGGATCATCGCGGCGGGCTCGATTCTGGACGCCGAAGTCGAGGACTTCGACCGGGTGCTGGGCGTGAACCTGCGCGGGACCTTCCTCGTCTCCCGTCTCGTGGCGCGGGACATGGTCGCGCGCGGGGTGAAGGGGTCGATCATCCACATGTCGTCGACGAACGCGGTGGTGACGATTCCGAACCAGCTCGCCTACGCGGCCTCCAAGGGCGGGGTCATGCAGCTCACGAAGGTGATGGCCATCGCGCTCGCGCCGCACGACATCCGGGTCAACGCGATCGGGCCGGGGACGATCGTCACCGACATCCTCGACTCGGTGATCGCCGACGAGGAAGCGCGGCGCACGATCCTCTCCCGCACGCCGCTGGGACGGTTCGGGGACCCGGCCGAGATCGGGACGGTGGCCGTCTTCCTCGCGAGCGACTACGCCTCGTACCTCACGGGGGAGACCATCTACCCGGACGGCGGACGGCTGGCGCTGAACTACACGGTTCCATTGCGGGAAGACGGGTGATGGGCGCGTGAGCGGCAGGACGACAAGCGAGTCGGGCGTCGGATCCGCAGCTGAAGCCCGGCTCGCCATAGACATCGGCGGCACCTTCACGGATGTCGCGCTGGAGACCGCCGGGCGACTGGTCACGACGAAAGTGCTTACGACCGCCGCCGCGCCCGAGCGGGGCGTCCTCGAGGGCGTGCACAAGGTGCTGGGACTGGCGGACGTCCCGCCCTCCGCCGTCCGTCTCGTCATCCACGGCACGACGCTGGCCACGAACGCGGTCATCGAGCGGCGGGGCGCGCGCACGGCGCTGATCGTCACCTCCGGGCACCGCGACGCGCTGGAGATGGCGCACGAGAACCGCTTCGAGCAGTACGACATCGGGGTCGACCGCCCTGCCCCGCTCGTCCCCCGCCGGCTTCGGCTTCCGGTGGAGGAGCGGGTCGACCACCGCGGCCGCGTCCTCGTCCCGCTGGAGGACGATTCGGTGCGCGCGCTGCTCCCGACGCTCGAGGCGGAGGGCGTGGAGTCCGTCGCGGTGGGGCTCATCCACGGCTACGCGAACCCTGCGCACGAGCGCCGGATCGGCGAGATCCTCGACGAGTGGCGGCCGGGGCTGGCGGTGACGCTCGCCTCGAACGTGTGTCCCGAAGTCCGGGAGTACGAGAGACAGTCCACGGCGTGCGCGAATGCCTACGTCCAGCCGCTCATGGCCAGCTACCTGACGGGGCTCGCGGATTCGCTGCGCGAGTCCGGGCTCGCCTGTCCCTTCCTCCTCATGACTTCGGGCGGGGGCCTCACGACGCTGGAGACTGCGGTCGCCGCGCCCGTCCGCCTCGTCGAGTCCGGGCCCGCCGGGGGCGCGATCCTCGCCAGCCACCTCGCGCGCGAGCTGGAACTGGGGGACGTCCTCTCCTTCGACATGGGCGGGACGACGGCGAAGCTGTGCGTCATCGACGGCGGGCAGCCGCTCCATTCCCGCACGTTCGAGGTCGCGCGCAGCTACCGCTTCAAGCAGGGGAGTGGACTGCCGGTGCGGATTCCCGTCATCGAGATGGTGGAGATCGGAGCCGGGGGCGGGTCGATCGCCGGAGTGGACGACCTGGAGCGGATCCAGGTGGGGCCCGCGAGCGCCGGGTCGGAGCCGGGGCCGGCGGCGTACGGACGGGGCGGAGACGAACCCACGGTGACCGACGCGGACGTCGTCCTGGGACGGATCGACCCGGAGTTCTTCGCGGGAGGCTCGATTCCCCTCGACAGAGGGCGGTCCGAAGCCGCGATCACGACTCGCGTAGGCGACGAACTGGGGCTCGACGCGAAGCTCGCCGCGCTCGGCATCAGCGAGATGGTGGACGAGAACATGTCCAACGCGGCGCGCACGCACGCCGTCGAGTGGGGGAAGGGCGTGGCCGGACGCACGCTCATCGCCTTCGGCGGCTCCGCCCCGATCCACGCCGCGCGACTCGCCGACAAGCTGGAGGTGGACCGCTTTCTGGTGCCCGCCGACGCGGGGGTGGGGTCGGCGGTGGGCTTCCTCCTCGCGCCGATCTCCTACGAGGTCGTGCGCAGCCGCTACATGCGCCTGTCCGGGTTCGACCCCGCCGTCGTCCGCGCCGTGTTCGATGAGATGAGAGACGAGGCGGAAGCGGTGGTGTCGCGCGGAGCGCCGGGCGCGGCCATGACCGGGAAGGCGCGCGCCTACATGCGCTACGTCGGCCAGGGCCACGAGATCGGCGTCGACCTCCCGGAGGACCTCGAGGACGCGGCGGCCCTGCGCGAAGCGTTCGACCGCGGCTACGAGACGGTGTACGGACGCACGATCCCCGGACTGGACATCGAAGTCCTGAGCTGGACGCTCGTCGTGTCGGCGCCCGCGACGCGTGCCGCGGACGTTCCCGCGGGAACGTCTGGCGGGGGGCAAGGGGGGCAGGCCGCCGCGGAGAAACCGGAGCCCGAGCGCTGGACCGAACTTTGGGACGGCCCCGGCGGAGAGTCCTCGGCGGCGGCCGTCCACACCCGCGCGGGGCTGGCCGGAGGTGCCCGTGTCGAGGGTCCGGCGCTGATCGCCGAGGACCAGACGACGACGGTCGTCCCCGAGGGCTGGGAGGCGCGGGTCGCGGCCGGCGGCCACCTCCTCGTCGAGCGGCGCGCGGCGGAAGCGGCCGACGCCGTGGCGGGCGCCATGTCGACAGGCGCCACCGCGGCGGGCGGCACTGCGGCGGGCACCGGCGCGCCAACCGGGATCGCCGCCCTCGAAGGGCAGATCATGTGGAGCCGGCTGCTGTCCGTGGTCGAGGAGCAGGCCCGGACGCTCGTCCGCACCGCCTTCTCGACGCCCGTGCGCGAGGCGGGCGATCTCTCCGCCGGCGTGTTCGACCTCTCCGGACGCATGCTCGCGCAGGCCGTCACGGGCACGCCCGGCCACGTCAACGCCATGGCCGCCTCCGTCGGGTTCTTCCTCCGGGACTTCCCCGTGGAGACGCTGGGCGAGGACGATGTCCTCATCACGAACGATCCATGGGAAGGCACGGGACACCTCAACGACTTCACCGTCGTCACGCCGACCTTCCTGGACGGGCGCCCCGTGGCGCTGTTCGCGGCCACGAGCCACATCGCCGATGTCGGCGGACGCGGCTTCGGGGCGGACGCGAACCAGGTGTTCGAGGAGGGGATCCGCCTTCCCATCGGCTATCTGATCCGCGGCGGACGGGTGGACGAGACGCTCATGCGACTCGTGCGGGCGAACGTGCGGGACCCGGATGTCGCCCAGGGCGACCTCTACTCGCTGGCCGCCTGCAACCGCACGGGGTCCGAGCGGCTGGTGGCGATGATGATGGAGTTCGGGATCGATTCCCTGGAGCCGCTGGCGGAGACGATCATCTCCGCCTCCCGGCGCGCGATGCGGGAGCGGATCGGGGCGCTCCGCCCGGGGACGTACCGGAACCGGATGCGGATCGACGGCTACGACGAGGATCTCGACCTCGTGTGCGCCCTCACGGTCCTGCCCGACGGGACCATCACGATCGACTGGGACGGCACGTCGCCGATGTCGTCGCGCGGCATCAACGTCCCGGTGACCTATACGCGCGCCTACAGTTCGTTCGGCGTGCGCTGCATCGTCGGCTCCGAGGTCCCGAACAACGCGGGGTCGCTGGCGGCGATCGACGTCTCCGCCCCGCCCGGCTCGCTGCTCAACGCGCCCCCTCCCGCCGCCGTTTCCGCGCGCCACGCGATCGGACAGATGCTGCCGGATGTCGTCCTCGGCTGCCTCGAACAGGCGCTGGAGCCCGGAGCCGTCCCCGCGGAAGGCGCGTCCTGCCTCTGGAACCCCGTCATCATGGCAGGGCCCGGACTGACCGGTACCCACGCGTACGGCGGAGAGGCGTTCGTCGTGAACCCCTTCCACGCCGGCGGCACCGGCGCCCGCCCCGGCAAGGACGGCCTGTCGGCGACCGCCTTCCCCTCCGGCGTCCGCAGCACGCCGATCGAGATCACCGAGACGGTCGCCCCGCTCATCTTCTGGCGGAAGGAGTATCTCCCCGACTCCGGCGGTCCCGGCGAGTTCCGGGGCGGTCTCGGTCAGGTGATGGAGATCTCGCACGCGTCGGACGAGGCGTTCGCCGTCTCGAAGATGTTCGAACGGGTCCGCAATCCGGCGCGGGGACGCGACGGGGGCAGCGACGGGGCGGCGGGGCGCGTCCACGTGCCGGACGTCGGCGAGTTCCGGCCCAAGGGCCGCGAGGTCGTGCCGCCCGGCCGACGCATCGTGCTCGAAACGCCGGGGGGAGGCGGCCTCGGCGACCCGGCACGGCGCCCGCGCGACCGGGTACGGGAGGATGTCCTCGACGGCTACGTCTCCGCCGACGAGGCGACCCGCGCGTATGGAGCACCGTGAAGATCTGGAAGAGGCGACCCGTTGCGGGGCGTCTGCGGGGTGACCTGATCGTGGACACGATACGGAGCAAGTGGACGCTGGCGTGCGCCGCGGCGGCGATCGCCGGCTGCGGCGGCGGCAGCACGGACCCGGATCCGGGGCCCGAACCCGCACCGACGCCCGTGGCGACCATCGTGCCGGGGTCGCCGGAAGCGTACGAGGGCCTCGATGCCATCGTGTCGGTCCGGCTCGATCCCGCTCCGCCATCTCCCCTCACGCTCCGATACACGCTGACCGCCGATGAAGACCCGGGAACGGCGGACGCGGACGCGGACGACTACGAGGCCGGTGGCTCCGCCTCCGTTGCCGCCGGCACGAGCGTCGTCGAAGTCCGGATCCCGATCCGCGACGATGCGGACATCGAGCCGGCGCGTGAAATCTTCCTCTTCACGCTGGACCCGCCGGCGGCGGACGCGGGGTACGTCCTCGGGGCGATGACCTCGATCCCGGTGGCGATCAGCGAAGGAGTCTGCGACCGCACGCCGGAGATTCGGGACGCCCTGGTCGTGCGCTCCCGCGCGACGAGTTGCCAGGAGGTCACGATCTCCCACCTGGGGATCACGACCCTGAACCTCGCCGGTTTCGAGATCCCGACTCTGCGGAGGGGCGACCTTTCCGGACTCTACAACCTGAGGAACCTCGACCTCTCCGGCGTGGCGTTCACCGAGTTCCCGACGGGCGTCTTCGCCGATCTCACGAGCCTCGAGACGCTGCGCCTGCGGAACAACGGCTTCGACCTGCTGCCGGAGGGCGCCTTCGAGGGACTCTCGAACCTCGTGACGCTCGACCTCGGCGGGAACAGGCTGGCGGCTCTGCCGGCGGCAGTCTTCCGGGATCTCCCGGCGTTGAAGGTGCTCGAACTGTTGGGGAACGCGTTCACCACGCTGACGCCCGGCTCCTTCGCGGAGCTTCCGAAGCTCGAACGCCTGAACCTGAGCGACAACCGTTTCGAGACACTGCCGGACGGGGCGTTCACCGGGCTTTCGTCGCTGCTGTGGCTGTACCTGGGTAACGGCCGGATAGCGGAGTTGAACGGGAACACCTTCTCCGGCCTCCGCGGGCTCGAGAGTCTGCTGCTGCAGGACACCGGGTTGGAGACGCTGCCGGAGGGCGTCTTCGCGGGACTCCCCAGCCTCCGCGAGCTGCGGCTGGACCGGAACGCGCTGGAGTCGGTGCCCGAGGGGGTGTTCTCGGAGCTTACGCGGCTGGAGGCGCTGCGCCTGTACGGCAACCGGCTCGCGACGCTCCCCCCGGAACCGTTCGCGGGGCTCACGGATCTCCGCGTCCTGCGGCTGGAAGGGAACCGGCTGGAGGAGCTGCCTGAGCGGGTCTTCGTCGGGCTGTCCAGCCTTGATACGCTGCTGCTGGCAGTGAATCCGGGAGCCCCGTTCGCGCTCGCACTCGAACTCGAGCGGACCGACAACCCGGACCCCTCCGCCGCGGGTCCCGCCCGGATCGCGCTCACCGTGGCCGGGGGGGCGGCGTTCGCCATGACGGTTCCCCTTGTCGCCCGGGGTGGCACGCTCTCGTCGGAGTCGGCGGTCCTCGGAGCGGGCAGCGAGCGGAGCGCGGAGGTGACCGTGACCGCGACGGAGGGCGGCCAGACCGAGGTGCAGGTCGTGGCGGGCCCGGCGCCCGCAGTACCGGGATGGGTGACGGGAGTCGAGATCGGACTGGGGGACCCGCTCATCCTCTTCGGGGAGGGCGTGAACGCGCCGCCGGTGCCGGAGCGGGAGGTCGCGCGCCAGCGGATGCAGGCGGACGGCCACCCGACCGTGCTTGCAGCGGCCGGGTATTTCCGCGATCCGGAAGGGGCCGATCTGCGCTTCTCGGCCGCCACCGCCGACGCCGCGGTGGCCGCGGTGACGGTCGCGGGCGATGTCGTGACGCTGACGCCCGTCACCGCGGGCTCCACGACGGTGACCCTGACGGCTGCCGACCCGCCGGGCGCTACCGCCGAGCTCTCCTTCCCTGTCATCGTGCGGGAAGCGGCCGCGCGACCCTTCGACGTCGACGTGATCCTGGTGGACGCGGTGACGGACTCGCAGGCGGAGGCCTTCGAGGACGCGGTGGACTTCTGGTCGGCCATACTGGCGGACACCGAACTCTCCGATGTCCCTCTCGGCCAGGATGTGGTGCCCGGGTGCTGGGACATCACGACGGATCAGCGCATCGGCACCGTCGACGACCTCGTCATCGTGGCGTCCGTCCGGGAGATCGACGGCGAGGACGGCGTCCTGGCCCGGGCCGGCCCCTGCGTCATCCGCGCCGGGTCCCGTCTGCCCTCCGTCGGCGCCCTCGAGCTGGACGCGGCAGACCTCGCGCGGCTCGAGGAGGAGGGGAACCTCAAGGACGTGGAAGAGGTGATCCTGCACGAGATCGGCCACGTGCTGGGGATCGGGACGGTGTGGATCCACCACGGTCTGCTGCGGAACCCGTCCATCCACAACTCGGGCGCGGACACGCATTTCACGGGCCCCCTGGCCATCGCCGCGTTCGACGAGCGGGGCGGGGCGAACTACGACGACGGCGAGAAGGTGCCGGTCGAGAACACGTCGGGACCCGGGGCGGCGGACTCCCACTGGCGGGAATCCGTGCTCGGACACGAGCTGCTCACGCCGTTCCAGGCGGCGGGCGAACGCGATCTCCTCAGCCTGATCACTGTGCAGTCGCTGGCGGATCTCGGTTATTCGGTCAAGGTCGGGCTCGCCGAGATCTACCGGATTCCCGGATCCACGGGCGGCGCCCGCGCCACACCGGCACGCATGATCCCCTACGGCGACGACATCCTCCGGGGCCCCATCAGGGTCGTCGACCGCGACGGCCGCGTCGTCCGAATCATCCCGCGCTGAATCGCGTTCGTCTTGCAGTAGTGTCGTCGATATATATGTTGACTTGCATCCACCGGTTCGAACACCGCATCATGAGCGCGCCATGACGATTGTCACGATTTCTTCTCGCTATCAGGTTGTGATCCCCAGAGATGTGCGCGAGCGCCTCGGGTTGAAGCCCGGCCAAAAGGTGCAGGCGCTGCCCTTCAAGGGACGCGTGGAATTGATTCCGCTCGAACCCATCGAGGCAGCTCGAGGCTTCGTCCGGGGCATCGATACGACCGTCCCGCGCGAGAGAGACCGTACGTGAACGTGGTCGATTCTTCGGCCTGGCTGGAGTACTTCGCCGATGGTCCGAACGCGCCGGAGTTCGCCGAGCCCATCGCCGAAATCGAACGTCTTGTCGTGCCGAGCATCACGTTGTTCGAGGTCTTTAAGCGAATCCGCGTCCAGCGAGACCCCGGCGCCGCGCTTTACGCCGTTGCGCAAATGCGGCGGGGGCGCGTGGTCGACCTCGACGGGGATCTCGCGGTCGCCGCGGCGACGTTGAGCGCTGAGCGGGGCTTGCCGCTCGCCGGCAGCATCATTCTCGCAACCTCCAGACAGGAGGACGCGGTCTTATGGACCCAGGACGCGGACTTCGAGGGGATGGAAGGGGTCGAGTACCGGCCGCATCGAACGACGGGAGAACGGAGCCGATGATCGCCAGGAACCTCTCGCTGACCGCCAGGTGGCGCACGGTAGTCGGATCGTGGATCGGCGCCGCGTTGATCGCAGGGTGCGCGACGGACTCCGGCGGCGGCGGGGGCGACGTGCCGATGCCGGCGGAGGTCATCGGGTTCGCGCCCGGCGAGGACTACAAGCTCACGAACTACGACGGGATCAAGGCCTACTTCGAGGCGCTCGCGGCTTCCACCGACCGCATGGCGCTGGAGCAGATCGGCGAGAGCACCCGGGGCGAACCCCTCTACCTCGCGGCGATCTCAGCGCCATCGAATCTCCGGCGTCTGGAACGGATCAAGGAGATCACGCGGACGCTGGCCTATGCCCGCGACCCGGACGAAGGCTACGGATCCGTCCTCGACGAGGAGGAGGCGCGGGCGCTCGCGCGGGAAGGCGTCGCGATCGTGTGGATCGACGGCGGGCTGCACGCGACGGAGGTCGCGCACGGGCAGTTGATGCCGGAGATGGCGCGCCACTTCGTGACGGACGAGTCCCCCGAGACCCGGCGTGTGCGGGAGAACGCGGTCGTCCTCCTGATGCCGAATATGAATCCGGACGGTCTGAATATCGTCGCCGACTGGTATATGTCGAATGTGGGCGGCGAATTCGAGATGGCGCGCGTCCCGGAGCTTTATCATCACTATATCGGGCACGACAACAATCGCGACTGGTACATGCTGACGCAGGTCGAGACGCAGGCGGTGACGCGGCAGCTCTATCATAACTGGTTCCCGCAGATCGTCTATAATCAGCATCAGTCGAGCCCCTTCCCCGGGCGGATCTGGATGCCGCCCTTCGAGAACCCCGTGAACCCGCACCTCGATCCGCTCGTCGTGAGTTCCCTGAACCAGATGGGACATTCGATGCGGCGCCGCTTCGACGAGGAGGGGAAGCCGGGCGTCAACAGCGGCATCGTCTTCGACCTGTGGTGGAACGGTTCCATGAGAGGCGGACCCGACTATCACAACATGCTCGGGTTCCTGACGGAGACGGCGGGCGCGGGCTACGCGACGCCCCGCTGCTACGACGAGGACGAGATCCCGGACACGTTCGGAGCCCGCGCCGGGAACCTGCCCGCGAAGACGCCTTCGACGAACTACAACAACCCGTGGCTCGGCGGCTGCTGGCACCTGCGAGACGCCATGGACTACATGATGACGGCGGCGAAGGCCGTGGCGGACATGGGCGCGAAGCTCAAGGAGGAATACCTCTTCAACCACTACCTCATGGGCCGGCGCCAGATCGAGCGCGGAAACGCGGCGGAGGGCGGCCCGTTCGCCTACGTGCTCGACCCGCGGGCCTCGCACGACCCGGGCACGGTCGTCGAGTTCATGGGTCTGATGTCGCGGTCCGGGATCGAGTTCCTGCGCGCGTCGGAACCGTTCTCCGTATCGGGACCGGAGGGAGAACTCGGCTTCCCCGCCGGGTCGTACGTGATTCCGCCCCAGGCTTTCCGGCCGTACGTGGTGGACCTGATGGAGCCCAAGGAATACCCCGACCGGCGCCAGTACCCCGGCGGACCGCCGGAGCCGCCGTACGACATGACGGGGTACGAACTCCGCTTCCAGATGGGACTGGAGGTGGTGAACGTGGACGAACCCTTCGACATGCCGCCGGGCGAATGGGGTGAGGTCTCGTCCGACATCGGCGAGGTGCGCGGCGAGGGAGCGGCCGGGTTCGCCGCGCACGGCAACGCCAACTCGATCTATCGCGGGTTGTCCGCCCCGCGCGGTGGACCCGACGAAGGCGGGGACGAAGCTCCGGAGCGCCTCCGCACCGTGGAGATGCTCACGACGCCGAACGGCGAGGTACCCGCCGGTTCGTACTGGCTGCCGGATCTGTCCGCCGATGAGGCGCGCACTCTCGCCGCCCACCACGGACTCACGCTCACCGGGATCTCCTCCGCACCCTCCGCCGGCGCCGTGGCCGAAGCCCGACCGCCGCGCGTCGCGATCTACCGTTCGTGGCAGGCCCCGATGCCCGAGGGCTGGACACGCTGGGTGCTGGACCAGTACGGCTTCGAGTGGGAGAACGTGTGGGACGCGGACGTGCGGGGCGGCGACCTGTCCCGCTTCGACGTCATCCTCCTCCCCTCGCAGGCCTCGGGCGGGATCGCGAACGGGAACCTGCCGGAGACCATGCCGGAGGAGTACACGGGCGGGCTCGGCGAACCGGGCGCCGCGGCTCTCCGCGCCTTCGTCGAGGCGGGGGGATGGCTCGTCGCCGTCGACCAGGCCGTGGACTACGCGATCGAGACCTTCGGCCTCCCCTTCCGGAACCGGGCGCGGGGGCTCTCCTCGCGGGAGTTCTTCATTCCGGGATCCGTGATCCGACTCGACGTCGACCCCTCGCACCCGCTCGGCTACGGGATGGACGAGGCGGCGATGGCTCTCTTTTCTCGCAGCCAGGTATTGGAGAGGACGGGCGGCGCGGCGGGGGGCGCCGGCGCTGCGGGCAACATTGGCCGGATATCGACCCCGGTGTGCTACGCCGCCTCGGATTTCCTCGTGAGCGGGTGGACGCTGGGCGGCGAGGAGGTGCTCGCCGGCTACCCGGCGGCCGCGCAGATCGGCGTCGGCAAGGGGCAGGTCGTGCTGTTCGCGTTCCGCCCGCACTTCCGCGGGCAGCCGCGCAACACGTTCAAGCTCCTCTTCAACGCGCTCGCGGCCTCCGGTACCGAGGGACTGCCCGAGAGCCCCGGGCTGAACTGCCGCTGAACCTCGCGGGTCGCGGTTGCCGGCCGGTCGGCGCGCGGGTTAGCGTCAACGTTCCGAGCGGTTCGGGGGTTGAGGTCGTAGGGACTGCGCTCGAGGAGGTCTCGATTTGAAGCTGACGGTACTCACGGCCGCCGTGGTGCTCTTTGCCGGATTCGAGGGAGCCGGCGTCGGCAGCGCCGCAGCCCAGGAGCAGCGAGCCACGGAACGCGACGCCGCCGCGAGCGAGCGGTGGCGCAGGTGGCGGGACTACAACCGCTACCCCGGCCCCATCCCGACGCCCGAGGAGTGGGAGGCCCCCGCGGGCCCGATCCGGATCGGCCTCCAGGTCGGTCACTGGCATGCCGACCAGGCCCCGCAGGAACTCCGCCGCATCCGCTACAACGGCACGCGGTGGCGGGAAACCGCCGAGTGGGAGGCAAACCTCGCCATCGCCCGGCTGGCGGGCGCGGAACTCGAGGCGCTGGGCTACGAGGTCGACCTCCTCCCGGCCGTCGTCCCCCCCGGCTACCGGGCGCACCTCTTCATCTCGATCCACGCGGACGGGAGCGACAGCCCCGCGGCATCCGGATACCGGGTTTCCGCCCCGCGGCGCGACGCCACCGGACGGGCCGAGGCCGCGGCGCGCGTGCTCCGGGAAACGTACGGCGCCGCGACCGGACTCAGGCAGCTGCCGGTCTCGACCCGCCGCATGCGGAACTACTACGCCTTCAACTACCGCCGGTACGAGCACGCGCTGCATCCGATGACGATCGCGCTGATCATCGAGACGGGGTTCATGACGAACGCGCGGGACCGCGAGATCATCCTCGATGCGCCGGAGAGGGCCGCACGCGGGATCGTTGAAGCGGTCAAGGCATTTCCGATCACGCAGCTGCCGGCCGCGCCGACCCCGGGCCCGCAGGACGGCCAGCGACAGGACGGCCAGCGACAGGACCGTTAGCCGACGGTCCTCGCAGGCCTCTGCGGGTCATCCTCCGACCCGCACTCCAACGCCGGCCAGGATCGACAGGTTGCGCGCCTTCGCCCCGTCGGACGCGGGATCCCAGTGGAGGTTCCGCACCCCGTAGTGGTAGCGGGCCTCGAACGTCGCGAACCAGGCGTCGACCACCGCCGCCTCGACGACCGCGCCGACGACGAGACCCACGTCCGCCACGCCGCGCCGCCGGAAGCGGCCCTCGCAACTGTTGCTTTCTTCGAACTGCGCCACGCCGCCGTCCAGACGGCAGCCGACTTCGTGTCCCCAATATCCTCCCGCCACGAGAATCGGCCGCACGCGCGCGGGCGCCGGCGTCAACCGGAAGCGGAGCAGGATGGGGAAATCCAGGTAGGACATCCTCGTCCTCGACCCGTCCTGATGGAGGCCCGAAGTCGAGAATCCCCGTTCGATGTAGAGCGCTTCCAACCCGACCGTCGCGCGCTCCGACAGGGGCAGTATCACGAAACCGCCCCCCGCCTTGCGCAGGAGCGCTTCCGATGTGAACCGGTCGATGAAGGCGGCGTCGGCCCAGGTCACGCCTCCCTTGAGACCGAACGCGGTCTGCGCCGCGACGGATCCGTGACTCAGCAGCGGCGTGACGGCCGCGAACGCCGCAAGCCACCTGATGGCTCTCACATTCCGCTCCTTGTCTCCATACCCGGCCCGCCCGGTGGTCCGTCACCGATGCGGCGAAGCGCACAGCGACAAGCTGCGTCGGCGGGTACCGTTCCGCCATCATCGGGTCCGCCAGCGTCATCTTTCCATCATCCGCCGATGGGCCACAGATTCACGCCGCAATGGACAGCGAACGCAGGTACGGAGAAGAGGAGGTCCGCAAGGTCTTCGCGCGCGCCGCCGAGGCGGACGAGGAGGAGCGCGCGAGCCTGCCCTCCCCCGTGGACGGCGGACTCACGCTCGGGGAGCTCCAGGCCGTGGGTCTCGAGGTCGGCCTCTCTCCGGAGCGCGTCGCGGCCGCCGCCGCCGAACTCGATGCGACCCCGCCACTCGTACCGCGGCGGAAGCTGCTCGGCGTTCCGATTTCCGCGGGCCGGATCGTCGACCTCCCGCGGGAGCTGACGGATCGCGAGTGGCACTTTCTCGTCGCCGAATTGCGGGCCACGTTCGACGCGAAGGGCGAGGTCGGGGCCGACGGCGGGATCCGCGAATGGAGCAACGGGAATCTCCACGCCGTCCTCGAACAGACGGAGTCCGGCCACCGGCTCCGCCTGGGCACCCGCAAGGGCGACGCGCTCGAAACCACCTTCCTGGGGATCATGTTCGCCGTCATGGCGGTGATCGTCGCCTTCATCATGGTCGCCGACGGCAGGGCGGGCGCGGCGCTGATGGTCCCTGCGCTGATGGCCCTCGGCGGGGGAGGCGTGCTGGTCGCCAATGCCATCCGGCTGCCCCGGTGGGCGGGCGAACGGGAACGGCAGATGGACCATGTCGCGGCCTGGACTCAGAGTCTGCTCGCGGCCGCCCCGAAGGACGTGGAGGGGACATAGGATGCGGAGGAGGAGCGGGATGCGAAGGATCTTTATCGTTGCCGTCCTGGCGCTGCCGGCGGCCCCGGCGGAGATGATCGGACAGGGCGGACTGGACGTGTCCGTGCGGGACGCCGAGACCGGCGCCGGACTGCCGCGGGCCCAGGTCTCGTTGCCGGGGCTCGGCTACGGCGGGATCGCCAACTTCGAGGGGCGCTTTCACATCGCGAACCTCCCGGCCGGGACCGTCAGCGTGGAAGTCCGGCTGATCGGCTACGCCATCGCGTCCCGCGAGGCGACCGTCGTGGACGACTCCGTCGTCGTGGTCGAGATCCCGCTGACCCCGACCGTGATCTCCGTCGCCGGTCTCGTCGCCGTCGGCAGCCGGTCGCGACCCCGGACGGCCACGGAATCGATGGTCCCCATCGACGCGCTCGCCCCCTCGGAGCTGCTCGACCAGGGGGACACGGACATCGGCGACCTCCTGAGAACGACGATTCCCTCCTACAACATCAACCCGCAGGCGGTGGGAGACGCGGCCAGCATCGTTCGTCCCGCGAACCTCCGCGGCCTGGCGCCGGACCATACGCTCGTGCTCGTGAACGGAAAGCGGCGCCACCGGGCGGCGGTGATCACCTGGATCGGGAACGGTCTCGCCGATGGCGCGCAGGGCCCGGATCTCTCGAGCATTCCCGCCATCGCGCTGCGCCAGGTGGAGGTGCTGCGGGACGGCGCCTCGGCCCAGTACGGCTCCGACGCCATCGCCGGCGTCATGAACTTCCATCTCAAGGACGCCCGCTCCGGCGGCGCGCTCGAGGTGCGGGGCGGCGGCTTCGGCGACGGCGGGGGCGAAGGCTACACGATATCGGGGAACACCGGACTGCCCCTCGGCGCGACGGGTTTCGCGAACGTGAGCGCCGAGTACGGGCGCTCGAACTCGAGCAACCGCAGCGTACAGCGTGCGGACGCCGCGCTCCTCGTCTCCCGGGGGAACACGCACGTGCGGGACCCGGCACAGATCTGGGGCGCGCCGGAGATCGAGGATGACCTCAAACTGTGGGGCAACTTCGGCTACTTCCTCGGCAGCGGCACGAAGGCCTACGCGCACGTGAACTACGCGAGCCAGCGGCTCACGAGAGGCTTCTTCTACCGCAACCCGAATACGCGGAGCGGCGTGTTCAGCCTCGATGGCGGGGAGACGCTCCTCGTCGGCGACCTGCTCGACGCGCAGGACGGGGTCCTCGACGGCTCCGCCGGCTGTCCCGTCGTCCGGGTCACCGACGGCCTTCCGGATCCGGCCGCCCTGGCTCACGTCCTCTCGGATCCGAACTGCTTCACCTTCCAGAAGCTGTTCCCGGGCGGCTTCACCCCACAGTTCGGGGGAGACCTGAGGGACGCCGCGCTCGTGGCCGGCGTGGAGGGTCAGATCGGCCGCCTGCAATGGGACGTGAGCGCCAACTACGGCACCAACGAGGTGGACTTCTACATCTTCAACACCGTCAACGCCTCGCTGGGCCCGGCCACGCCCACCGAGTTCGATCCGGGGCTCTACCGGCAGGCCGACATCGATCTGAACGTCGACGCGGCGTACACGGTGAGCGATCTGCTCGACCTGGCGGCGGGGTTCGAGTGGCGGGACGAGCACTTCACGATCGGGCTGGGCGAGGACGACGCCTGGACGATCGGCTCCCTCGCGCCGCAGGGATTCAGCGCCGGCTCCAACGGCTTTCCCGGCTTCAGCCCCATCGCCGCCGGCGACTGGCACCGGACGAACACCGCCCTCTACGCGGACGCCGAACTCCGGGACTACCGAAACGACCGGTGGACGCTCGGCGGAGCCCTTCGCTTCGAGAACTTCGAGGACTTCGGCTCGACGCTGAACGGCAAGCTCGCGGGGCGCTACGGCCTCACCGGCAGCCTCGCCCTGCGAGGCAGCCTGAGCACCGGTTTCCGCGCGCCCACGCCCGGCCAGCAGAACGCCTTCAACGTCTCCACCATCTTCGACCGCGAACTCGGAGACCTGGTGAACAGCGGCACGATTCCTTCCACTTCGGCCGTTGCGGAACTCCGCGGGGGCGTCCCGCTCGACGCCGAGAAATCCCGCAACCTGGCGGCGGGCGCCGTGCTGGATCTCGGGTCGTTCCTTCTCACGACGGACTATTTCCGCGTGGTCGTATCCGATCGCATCGCGTTGACGCAGCGCTTCAATCTCACCCCCGACGAACAGACGAGACTCGTCGAGGAAGGCATCGTGAGCGCGCGCAACCTCCAGGAGTTCCGCTTCTTCACGAATGACTTCCGCACCCGCACGCAGGGTCTCGACGTCGTCGCCACCTACGCGCCCCCCGCCCTCGGCGGACGAAGCACGATCAGCTTCGCCTTCAACCGCACCGACACGCGCGTCACGAACTTCGATCCGGTCAAGGTCGACGACACCCGCATTCGCCAGCTCGAGGAGGGCCTCCCGCAGACGCGCTGGATCCTGACCGGGAAGCACGGGCTCGGCCGGCTGAGCTTCATGGGGCGCCTCAGCCACTACGCCGGCTGGTTCGATTCCCGGGACGACGTCTCATATCCCGGCAACCTGCTCGTCGATCTGGAGGCGGCGTGGTCGATCGGCGAGTCGCTCACCCTCACCGTGGGGGGACAGAACGCGCTGAACCGGTACCCGGAGGAAAACCCCGGGGCCGCGTTCTCCGGCAATCGCTACGGCCCCGGAACCCCCTTCGGCTCGAACGGCGGCTACTACTACGCCCGCCTCGCCTATCGCTGGAACTAGCGGCCGCCGCGGAGCCCGTGCGCGGGGTGGCGGTGGTGGCGCGGCTGGTGCGGGATCGCGCGGAATGGAATGACCGGGGTGGGGGTCGAACCCACGACCTGCGGATTAAAAGTCCGTTGCTCTACCAACTGAGCTACCCGGCCGGGACGCGGGGCGGACCCCATGAGGCCTCCGCCCGGCGCGGCTCAAGCTAACACCGGCGCCGACGCCGTACACCTTTCGCGGTCAGCCCGGGGGACGGGGCAGCCCGCGGAGGATCCGAACGCGGGAACTGTCCGCCTCCAGTTCCGCCGGGAGCCCGGCGTCTGCGTCGCGCAGGAGGCTCCGCACCTGCCCGGTGGCGCGGTCGATCACCATCATCGCCCGAACCCCCGCCTCCCGGCCCACCGTGACCACGCCCTCCGGCCCGCTGAGTTCCAGCCGATCCAGCGCCTCCGTCCACACGGGATCGAAGGGAATCGAGTAGGAAAAGCCCTTGCTCCCATCCGAGATCTCGCCCGGCGTGAAGCGGATCGAGAACAGCGTCTCTCCCTCGCCATCGAGCCCCCGCACCCGGTAGTCGCCCGGCGCCCCGGGGCCGCGGGCTCTCCCCTCGTACGCGAAGGCGGGTTCGAGCACGAGTTCGCCGTCGGCCCGGACGCCCCCCCAGAGCATGAGAACCGTCGATTCCTCAGAGGGTTCTCCGGACGCCTCCGGTGGCCGCTCCTGCGCCAGAATCGCGCCCGCGGGCGGCGCCGCCGCCGCTACGGCCGCCAGGAGTGCGGCCCGAACCGCGATCCGTCGCGTGCACTTTCCCGATCCGTTCATGGTGGGCTCCTACCCGCTCCCTCGCACGTTGATCCTTGCTCCGTCCTGATCGGCGCCCACGCCGCTGCAACCGCCGACCGCTTCCTGACGCGCGACCGCGGATTCTTCTCCAGCTACTTCCCCGAACTCGACCGTAACGGCTGAAGCGCGCGGCGCGAGATCCAGCCGCCGTAAAGGAGCGCCCGGTAGTATCGCCACGCGTCCTCGAACCCCGCCTCCGCGAGCAGTTGGAGGATGCGCGCCTCCGAAGCCCAGTGGATGCCCTCGTCGATCCTGGCCCTGAACGCGGCTCGCTCCGCCTCTCCCATCCCGTGGATCTTCCAGTAGCGGCTCCACGCCGCGAAGAGTTCGTCGAAGCGGGGGCTGCTCCGGTCTCCGTGGAGTTCGAACAGGAGGAAGGGGGCGCCGGGCGCGAGGCGGCGGGCGATGTCGTGCAGGAGCGACTGCTTCGCGCCGTCGTCCGGGAGGAAGTGCATGACGTTGAAGCAGGTCGCGGCCGCGAAGCCGTCCTCGTCGAGGTCGGAGACGTGGCCGTGGACGAGGCGGGCGCCGTCTCCCACGCCGGCCTCGCGCATCCGGTGCCTGGCGATCTCGATCATCTGGCGTGATGGATCAACGCCGGTCAGCCGCCAGCCGGGTTCCGCCGTCTTGAAGGTGACCAGCTCGATGCCGGTTCCGGCCCCGACGACGAGCACCCTCGGACTCGGGCCCACGCGGCCCGCGAGGAGCGCGAGCGCCTGCCGGAACGAGCTCCGGTAGCCGGGTATCACCGTGCGGGCGATGTACTCGTAGTCGCCGCCGTAGTCTCCGTCGAAGTCGAAGGGTTCCGCGCCCTCGGGTGTATTCATGGGCACAAGAGACTCCCGGCCGCGAATTCGTTCAAGTGTGACGCGGCGGCCACGCGGGGCGTGAACCCGACACGAGGTCGCGACTCGTAAGGGGGTAAGTAGCGGCTCGCATGGGACGGGTCGCGCACGTGTTGAGATTCAGATTGCCGAAAGGCACGATGGTATAGATGAAAAAGATGAGATTGGCCGCGCGCGTGCAGGTTGCGGCGCTGGCCGCACTGTCCGTCTTCGCCGGTTGCGGCGCGGCCGGAGCGGGGAACGATCCGGCCATGGCCGGCCGCCTCGCCGCCGCCACGGCGAACATCCGGCCGGAAGAGAAGATTCGCGGCGTCTCCTTCTCCGCCCCGCGGCGCGAGATGGCGCCCGATGCGCTCGTTCGCGCGTCGATGACGGGGGCGAACTGGGTCGCCGTCATCCCCTACGCCTTCGTGGATCCCGCCCACCCGCGCGTCGCGTTCGACCGCGAACGCCAGTTCTGGGGCGAGAGGACGGAGGGCGTCGCGAAGACGATCGAATACGCCAGGGAGAGCCGGCTCTCCGTACTCCTCAAGCCGCATCTCTGGGTGCGCGGGCAGGGCTGGCCGGGCGAGTTCGTGCCCGACACGGAGGAGGACTGGGAGGTGTTCCTCTCGGGGTACCGCGAGTACATCCTCCGGTTTGCACACGTCGCCGACTCGATGGACGTGGAGATGTTCAGCGTCGGCACGGAGGTCGATCTCGTCGCGCTCGCGCGGCCCGACTACTGGCGGTCGCTCATCGAGGAGGTGCGGGCGATCTACGGGGGCCGCCTCACGTACGCGGCGAACTGGGACAAGTACGCGCGGATCGACTTCTGGGACGCGCTCGACCTCGTCGGCGTGGACGCCTATTTCCCCCTGACCGACGACGCCACGCCGGACGTGGAGACGCTGGTCGAGGCGTGGGAGCCGTGGAGCGAGGAGCTGCGCGAGGTCGCCCTCGCCACGGGGAAGCCCGTCCTCTTCGCCGAGTTCGGGTATCGCAGCGTAGACGGCGCGGCGGGCCGCCAGTGGGAGTTGCCGGACGGACGCCGGGCGCGGGGAGTGCCGGCGAACTACGAGGCGCAGTCCGGGGCCTACGAGGCGCTCTTCCGGGTGTGGTGGGATCGTCCCTGGTTCGCGGGTGGTTTCGCGTGGAAGTGGTACGCGGGATCTCCAGCCGGGGAGTGGATCGCCACCGACTACTCGCCCCAGGGCAAGCCGGCGGAGACGGTCATGGCCACGTGGTACGGGGGTGACGCGAGCCCCGGCACGCCGCCGGTTCTCACGCCTGCGGATCTCACGGCGGATCGACCGCCCGGTCCGGCGCCGGATTGAACTCGAGTTCCGTCTGCAGGACACCCTGGAAGGTGATCCGGTGGTGCGGCGTCGGGCCGTGCCGGCGGATCGCTTCCATGTGCTCGCGGGTCCGGTATCCCTTGTTGGACGCCCAGCCGTAGAGCGGGTATCGCGCGTCGAGGCGCCGCATCAGGCGGTCGCGCGTGACCTTCGCGAGGATCGAGGCGCAGGCGATGGAATGCGAGGCCCGGTCTCCCCCCACGATCGAGCGGTGCTCGCCGAGTTCCGGGACCGGATTGCCGTCCACGAGCACGAGTTCCGCCGGTAGCCCGAGACGATCGAGCGCGCGGCGCATGGCCACGATGGTCGCGGCGCGGACGTTGAAGCGTTCGATCTCACGGGTGGATGCGGCGGCCACCCGCCAGGCGAGACTTTCCGCGCGGATGCGTCGGGCGAGTTGCTCACGGCGGGGCGGGGAGACCTGCTTGCTGTCCGTGCATCCCTCGAACTGCTGTCCCGGGTGAAGCGCCACGGCGCCAACCATCACGGGACCCGCCACCGGACCCATCCCGGCCTCGTCGATCCCGACGACCACGCGGAGACCGGAAGCCCAGCCCTCTTCCTCGTGGTCGAGCGGCGCCGTGGCCGGCGCGTCTGGAGCGGGCGTCGCGTCCGGAGTGTGCGTCGCCGGTGTCAGCCGTCCTGCTTCTTGTCGAGCCACCACTTTCGCTCTCGCACCCGGGCCCGCTTGCCGCGGCGGTTGCGCAGGTAGTAGAGCTTGGCCCGCCG
>VXMR01000051.1 GCA_009841005.1 Gemmatimonadales bacterium | reverse complement strand
ATCCCGAGATCCGTCGTGCCGCACTGGGACCCCCCCGGCTCCGTGCGCGGGATGGAGGTGACGGTGCGCGTCTTCGTCGACGCCACCGGGCGCCCGGGCCTCGTCGAACTGGATCCCCCGACCCCGGACGAGGGGTTCAACCGCGACATCATGCGACAGGTGCGGGCGTGGGAGTACCGGCCCGCGCTGCGCGACGGGAACCCCGTCGACGGCTGGGCCGAGATCACCTTCATCTTCTGACCCTTCCGGCGCTTTCCGGCGTCTTCCCACACGTCCGTGGATGACCGTTTGACGACGAGTTGATCCGCTCCCCGATCCTCGGGCAGAAACAGGAATCGGTCCCGAATCGGGCGGGGAGGTGTGGGGTGTGGGATCTGAATCGCGCGGAACGCAAGGCGCTGGGCGCGGCGCTGGTACTCGTAGGAACGAGCCTCATCGCTCGCACCCTCCTCGCGCCCGAGCCCGGGCGGGTACACGGTCTCGAAATGATCGACCCCGCGACGGATCTGGAGGGCGTCGAGGGCGAGGTCGTCGCCGCCCTGACCCGGGAGCAGCGGGCACAGACGCCACTCGCCGACGGGGAGCAGATCGATGTGAACCGCGCCCCGGCCGACGAACTGCGCCGGTTGCCCGGCGTCGGGCCGAGCCTTGCGGAGGCTCTCATCGAGGAACGGGAACGTGCTCCGTTCAGCGGAACCGCCGACCTGGAGCGGGTCCCTGGCGTGGGGGAGGTCACCGCGCGTCGCCTCGCGCCGTACCTCCGTTTCGAGCGCGGGGCGCCACGCTCGGCTCCCGCTCCCGTCGCGTCGGTGTCCCCGGGATGTCCGCCCGGAGGCGCACGGATCGATCTCAATCGGGCGAGTCCGGCACAACTCGAAAGCCTGTCCGGCATCGGGCCCGCCCTCGCGGCCCGCATCATCGAGGACCGAAGCGAGAACGGGCTGTTCGAGACGCCCGAGGCCGTCACGCGCGTGCAGGGCATCGGGGCACGCACCCTGGCCCGCTTCCGGGAACGGGTATGCGCGGGGACGCGATGACGCCCATGCCTGCCACGGACACGCCAGCCACGGACACTCCGGCCTCGAGGCGGAAGCGGCTCGCGTCGGATCCCAGCGTCCTTCGCCTCATCCCGGCGGACTTCGCGAGCCGGCATCTCGTGCTCCCGTTGCGGCGCGCCGGTCGGACGCTCTCCGTGGCAATGGCGGACCCGTCCGACGCGGCGCTCATCGACGACCTGGAGTTCCTCACCCAGTTCGAGATCGAAGCTGTAAGAGCGGGGGAACACACGCTGCGCCAAAGGATCGACCGGAGCTACGAAGCCGCCACGACGCGGGGCGGCGGGCGCGCGGAAGGGGTGGCCCAGGCATCGCCGGCCCAGGCATCGCCGGCCCAGGCATCGCCGGCCCAGGCATCGCCGGCCCAGGCATCGCCGGTCCAGGCATCGCCGGTCCAGGCAGATTCGGCCGAAGCCGGTGAGGAACCGGCCGTCAGGCTCATCAACGACATCCTCGTCGATGCGGTCCATCGCGGTGCTTCGGACATTCACTTCGAGCCGTACGAAAGTGAGCTTCGCGTTCGCTATCGCGTGGACGGGAGACTGCGCGAAATCATGCGCCCGCCCTTCCGGATGGCGGCGGCCCTGACGTCTCGCCTCAAGATCCTGGCGGACCTGAACATCGCGGAGCGCCGGATACCCCAGGACGGCCGGATCCGCCTGCCGGTCGCCGACCGGGGCATCGACTTCCGGGTCTCGACGCTTCCCACGCTGTTCGGTGAGAAGGTCGTCCTTCGAATCCTCGACAGGGAGCGGCAGGCCTTCGACCTCGAATCCTTCGGGATGGAGGCGCGGGCGGAGCGAGCGCTGCTCGCGGCGATCGCGCAAACCTCGGGCATGGTTCTGGTCACAGGTCCCACCGGGTCCGGGAAAACCACGACGCTCTACAGCGCGCTCGCGAGACTCAACACGCCCGAGGCGAACATCATGACCGCCGAGGATCCGGTCGAGTACAGCATCGAGGGGATCAACCAGGTCCAGGTTCGTCCGAAGATCGGCCTTACCTTCGCCACGACGCTTCGAGCCTTCCTGCGACAGGACCCGAACATCCTCATGGTGGGCGAGATCCGTGACCGCGAGACGGGCGGCATCGCCGTGAAGGCCGCGCTCACCGGCCATCTCGTGCTCTCCACCCTCCATACCACCGACGCCGCTTCGACCGCGACGCGACTCGTGGACATGGGGATCGAAGCGTTCAACGTGGCCGTCGCCGTGAAGGTCATCACCGCCCAGCGGCTCGTCGGCCGGATCTGTCCCGACTGTCGGGTCGATACGAGCTACGCACCCGAGATCCTGAATTCGGTCGGACTGGACACGGGCAGACGGGGCAAGGGCGCCTTCTACCGCGGCGCGGGCTGCGATTCGTGCGGCGGGTCGGGGTATTCGGGTCGTCAGGGCCTGTATGAGGTCCTTCCGATGTCTCCCGCGATCCGCCGGCTGGTTCTGGCGGGCGCATCCTCGGAGGAGATCGAGCGCTGCGCCGTCGACGAAGGAATGATCACCCTGCGACAGGACGGGTTCACCAAGGTGAGAACGGGGATTGCAACACTCGAAGACGTGCTCAGAGAGACGCCGGCGTAGGCGGGGCCGCATGGACGCACGTCTGGTTGAACTGCTGAGCGAGATGGTCGAACGGGGTGCGTCCGATCTGCACCTGACGGCGGGCGAATGCCCGAAGCTCCGGATCGACGGCGACCTCACGGACAGTCGCGCGGACGGCGTGCTGTACCCGGAGGATACCGCGGCTCTCGGCCGTTCGATGCTCTCGAAGGACCAGCGCGCGCGTTTCGCGGGCGAGCCCGACTTCGATTTCGGCTTCGCGATTCCCGGCCTCTCCCGCTTTCGTGCGAACCTGTTCCGGCAGCGAGGAAGCGTGGCGTGCGCCATCCGCCGCGTGCCGGTGGAGATCCCAAGCCTGCGTGAACTGGGCGTTCCATCGGTCGTCGGCCGGCTGGCGGACAAGCCGCGCGGACTCGTGCTGGTCACGGGCCCCACCGGCTCGGGCAAATCGACGACGCTGGCGGCGATGGTGGACCGCATCAACACGGCCCGCGCCGGCCACATCGTGACGATCGAGGATCCGATCGAATTCGTGCATCCACACAAACGCTGCATCGTGAACCAGCGCGAGATCGGGCAGGACACGCCCGACTTCGCCAACGCCCTCCGTTACGCGCTGCGGCAGGACCCCGACGTCATCCTCATTGGCGAATTGCGGGATCCGGAGACGATCCAGGCCGCGCTCACCGTCGCGGAGACCGGGCACCTTGCGCTCGGCACGCTGCACACGCGTTCGGCGGCGGCGTCGATCCACCGGATCATCGATGCGTTCCCCTCACACCGGCAGGAGCAGGTGCGCGCCCAGTTCGCCCACGTCTTCGAGGGCGTCATCACCCAGACGCTGCTTCGCCGGGCGCAGGGCGGCGGCCGCGTCGTGGCCTGCGAGATTCTCGTCGCGACGCCCGCGGTTCGGGCTTTGATCCGGGAGGCGAAGGTCCATCAGATCCATTCCGCGATGCAGGCCGCGCGCAGGTTCGGCATGCGGACCCTCAACGACGCGCTCCACCGGCTCTATGTCCGACGGCAGGTGCACTTCGACGAATGCCTCCGGATCACCTCCGATGCCGCCGAATTCCGTCGCATGGCGAGCACGTCCGCGCCGGACAGATCCGCACGGTGACGGAGTCGACGTGAGGGGGGCAGCAGGGACCGGCCGCCGGCGATGGCGTGGGGTGGATGATGTGGGGGCTGGCGGTCGGTCCGCCCCTCTCCCCGTCGAGAGCCCGTGACGTCCGTCCTGGCGGACATGGGCCGGCGCGTGCGGCGGCGCATCTCCGCGCCGCCGGCACGGGTGAAGACGCGTGATCTCGTACTCTTCACGCGGCAGTTCTCGGTGATGACCAGCGCAGGGTTGCCGCTCACCCGGACGCTCGAAACCCTCGCGCTCCAGGCGGAGAACCCCGCGCTTCGGCAGGTGGCCCGCGACACGCTTCGCGATGTCGAGGCCGGGAACACCCTGGCCGGCGCGCTCGGCAGGCACCCCCGCGTCTTCTCACAGCTCTACGTGAACATGGTCCATGCCGGAGAGTCGGGGAGCAGGCTGGATGGGCTTCTCGACCGCCTCGCCACCTTCCTCGAGAAGAGCGAGGAGGTCCGCCGCAAGGTGAAGGGCGCCATGCTCTATCCCGCCGTCGTGCTCGCGGTGGCCATGGCCGTCGTTGCGACGCTCCTCCTCTTTGTGATCCCGACGTTCGAGACCGTGTTCGCGAGCTTCGATGCGACGCTCCCCCTTCCGACCCGCGTGGTCATCCGTCTCTCGGGGATTGTCCAGAACTGGTGGTGGGTGCTGCTGGCCGTGGCGGTCGGCGCGGCCCTGATGCTGCGCCGCTGGATCGTCACGGACGCGGGTCGGCGGCACTTCGACCGAATGCTGCTGCAACTGCCGGTTCTCGGTTCGCTGATCCGGAAGGCCGCGGTGTCCCGCGTCACACGGACCCTGGGAACGCTGCTCTCGTCGGGCGTTCCGATTCTGGAGGGACTCGAGATCACGGCGCGCACGGCGGGGAACCGCGTGATCCAGGAAGCGATACAGGCGAGTCGGGCCGCGATCCGGCGGGGTGACTCCATTGCCCGGCCACTGCGCGAAACCCGGGCCTTCCCACCCATGGTGGCCCGAATGATTCACGTCGGAGAAGAGACAGGAGATCTCGATGGGATGCTGGCCCGGATCGCCGACTTCTACGACGACGAAGTCGATGCCGGCGCGGAGAATCTGCTGAGGATATTGGAGCCCATTCTCATCGTGATCCTCGGAGGTCTCGTCGGTGGGATGATCATCGCCATGTACCTCCCCATCTTCGAACTCATCAACGCGATCCAGTGACGTCGCCGCTGACATCGCGGGATGCACCCCCCTCGCGGCTTGCGGGGTTTCACCTCGTTCCTCTTCTTGCCGCATGTCCGCGAGCACAAACGACGAAGATTCGATCCAGGGCGGGACGGCGCCCTGCGTAAGGGACCTCCTCGGTCAGTCGGTCGATGCGGCCTTCGAACGGTACGGACGCCCGGAGACGGATCGGCGCGCCGGGGAGGACCGGTGGCTGCGTTTCGAGGCTCCGAACTGGACGTTGCGTCTGCGAGCCAGGCCGAGCGGGGTCGGCGGTCCGGAACTCGTCCGGTCGTGGACCGCCGCCTTCGCGGAGGGGTTCGACACCGTGCCGGAGGCGTTGCGCGCGCTGGGGTTGCCGCCTGCCGAGCCATCGGCCGGGACGGAGGACACCCGCCGGCCGCTCCGCGATGGCGCCGGGCGGGTGCATTCGCTGACGCTGTCGGTGCGGCGTGGCCGAATACGTGCGGCCACGGGCTTCGATGAACCGCCGGATTGGGACGTTGATACCCCGTTGCCGGACGACCTCTAATTATGGGGTAACCGTCCGCGGTCGCCGGCGCGCAGCCGGCACCGCGGCCCGTGCAGCCCCACCGGAGGTGCTGCCGAAGATCCAACCCCGGGCGGAAGTGAGGAGAGGGATGAGGAGAACGACGAAGGGTGGTACGGAGGGGTTCACACTGATCGAACTGCTGATCGTGGTCGTCATCATCGGCATTCTCGCGGCCATCGCGATTCCGCAGTTCACAAGTACGAAGGAGAAGGCGTTCGACGCCGCCGCGCAGAGCGACCTTCGCAACATGATGACGGCGGAGGAAGCGTACTTCTTCAACCACCAGGCGTATGCCGCCGTCAGCGTGGCCGCCGGCGGAGACGCGGACCTGGATGGCGACGGGACACCGGATTTTCAGGCCAGCACGAACATCACGGTGGCGGTGACCGCCTATACGGACGGCTACCAGATCACGGCGAAACACGCATCCTCGCCGAACACGTGGTGCGTCAATTCGTCGTCCGCGAACGCCTCGGGAGCCGTCGGACAGATCATCGAGGCCACCAGTTGCTAGTGTCGCTTCGCGCGACACCGGTTGATGCGCCGTTGATACGGGGCGCGATCCTTACGGAAAGAGTTGCCAACGCTCGTTCACGAAAGGGAGCACCCCGTGCAGCAAGAACGGATCAGGTAGATCGCGTGGATCCCCCACAGGGCGGAGTGGGTTCAGTCTGGTGGAGGTCGCGGTCGCGCTGGCGGTTACAGGCCTGGCCGCGGCCTTCATCATCTCTCGCAACCCCCTCGACCGTTTCAGCCTGACGCGAGCCGCCAGGGTAGCGGAGTCGCAACTCGCACTGGCACGTCTCCACGCCATGGCGACCCATGCGCCGACCGCGGTGACGCTTGCGGGAACCCGGCTCGAGGTATCGCGGCAAGGGGGTTCACTGCTGTCTCGCGTCGACCTCGGGAGGCACACTCTAGGCCGGCTCGACTCGGTGCGGCTGCAGCCCTCCACCCTCCGCTTCAACGCGCGAGGACACGGATCCCCCGGCAGCGTCTACCTGTATCGCGGCGACCGGGGCATTCGGCTGGTGTCGAACTTCGTGGGCCGGGTTCGCCCGGTACCTTTTGAACATTGAAAACCGCCGGCTTCAGCCTGGTCGAGGTCCTGATGGCCATCGTCGTGACGTCCGTCGGGGTCCTCGGAGCGGCGGGCGTGGTACTCGGGATCCGTTCGCAGGCGCTCCGGGCGGCGTGGGACACGGAGCACGCGCTCGCAGGTCGAAACGCCGTGGAGTCGCTTGTCCGGGCCGGATATCCTGCCGCGGCCTCCCACACGGGCGGTGTCGATATCGGCGGACGTCGATTCGGCGTGTCGCGGACCGTGACCGCACGGTCGTTGCGGCTCAAGCACGCCCGCGTGACGGTGTCGCTGCCGCCGGCCCCGGAGGCGGAACTCGAGATCGTTCTCTCGCGGCCCCGCCCGCTGCCCGCGGCGCCGTGAGCGTTCCGCGCCGTCTCGCGCCCGCCGGAGTCTGCGGCGAGGAAGGGTTCACGCTCGCCGAAATGCTCGTCGCGCTGGCAGGCGCCGGTTTGCTCATCGGCTTGGCCATAGGCCTGCTGGTGAGTCAGAGCCGCTTCCACCTGCGTAACGAGGATGCCATCCAGGCCTCGCAGATTGCACGCGCGCTGTCCGACGGGATGGGAGCGGAGATCCGCGGTGCCGGGCCGGGCGACCTGCTCCTTGCGACGCCCGACACCGTGTCCGTCCGCGTGGACGTCTTGAAGGCGGTCGTCTGCGACACGGCGAGCGGCGGCTCCATCGATCTCTTCGCCTACGATTCCACCGCCGCGAATATCCCGTCCAGGTGGCGCGGCACGGCGCTCTCCGGGCCATACTCGGCGGCCTGGGTCTACGCGGACGGATTCACGCCCGCTTCCAGTGTCTCGACGGCAGCGGAGACCGCTTGCCGGGCGGCCGGAGCGGATCGCGCGAATCGCGTGTCGACCCGGTGGTTTCGCCGCACGAGCGGCTGGAGCGGAGGCTTCGCGGTGATGCCCGAGCCCGGCTCGCTCGCCCGCGTCTATGGGCGGCTCACCTACACGATCCACGCATCGGATTCCGAATCCGGAAGGGTGTCCATCCGGCGCAACGGCCAGGAGTTCGTGTCCCCACTCGAGTCCGGCGCCGCGTTCGAGTTCCGGTTGTCGAGCGGTGCCATGCAGGCCCGCGTAGCGTCCGGCGACCTCTCCCGCGTGCGCGAAGTCCGGCTGATCGGTGCGGCGGTCGGCCGAAACGGACGTGCGGCGGGTCGGCAGATCGTCTACGCGATGTCGCTCCGGAACTGAGCCATGAGGGGATTCGGATTGCGGCGCCGGAAGACGACCGTCGGAGTCGATATTGGCAGCGGCTTCAGCAAGGCCGCGGTGATCGACCATGGTGAGAGCGGGCCACGCCTGACAGGGATCGCGACCGCCCCGAACGAGCCGGACACCGTGCGCGGTGGGACGATCAGGGATCCGGAGCGCGTCGCCGACACGCTCTCCGCGCTGTTCAAGCGGGAGCGAATCAAGCCACGCAACGTGACCATCGGCATCGGGGGGCGCGATGTCCTGAGCAAGGTGATCGAAATCGATCGGATGGATGAAGCGGAGGCCCGCGCCGTAATGCCGTGGGAAGCGGAGCAGCACGTCCCCTTCGACATGAAGAACGCCGAACTGGACTTCGCGATCATCGATCCGAACGGAGAGGGCACGACGATGACCGTGCTGCTGGCGGCGGCGAAGCGCGACGTCATCGAGGCACGGGTCGCGGTCCTGCGGCGGGCGGACCTGAACCCGACGATCGTCGATGTGGAGGTCCTGGCTCTGCGCAACGCGTTCGAGGCGAACTATCCGGCCGCGATGAGGGAGGTGACCGTGCTGGCCGACATCGGCGTCCATTCGACCGCCATTCACCTGCTCCGGAACGGACTTCCCCTGGTGACCCGCGAACTGGCCGCCGGCGCCCCGGCCGCGGACGAACTGGAAGAGTGCGCCCGCCGGATCGCGCGCGGCATCGACCGGACGGGAGCGCTCGTCGAGACGGGACCGGGGATCGCAGGCGTATACCTGTGCGGGGGAGGGGCCACGGCGTCCGGACTGGTCGAGATTCTCGGGGACGCGACCGGCGTGGAAACGCGCCTCGCGAGTGCGTTCGAACGCATCGAGGTCGCGCCTGATGTCGGGGACCGAACGGACCTGGGCTCGGTGGCGCCGATGCTCATGCTCTCCGTCGGGCTGGCTCTTCGGCCGCCGGCTCGGGGCGGCTGAACGTGGAGACGCGAGTGCGATCATGATCGAGATTAATCTTTTTCCCGAGTCTCTGCGCGCTCGGCAAGGGATCGCGACCAACCGGCACGCCGAAGGCGGTTTCCCCATCGACGTTTGGGGTATCGCACTGCTGATTTCGGCACTGACCATCCCGCCGGGCACCGTCGCGCTATGGTGGTCGCAGCGGGCCGAAGCCCTCGAACTCCGGGCGCGTCTTGAAGCGGTCATGGCGGACTCGGCGAGGCTCGCCGAACTCCGTGCCGCAAGCGACAGTCTATCGGAGCGGTCCCGCGAGATCCGGGAGCGCGTCGCGCTGGTGGAACAACTGGACCGCGACCGGTTCGCGTGGCCGCACATGATGGATGAAATCAGCCGCGCACTCCCGCCGCCGGCGTGGCTGATTTCCATGCGACAACTGTCGCCGCCGCCCGACCTCGCTGTCGAGCTCCAGGGGGTCGCGGGCAATCCGCTCGCGATCACGGAATTCGTCCGCAGTCTGGGAGCCTCGGACTACATCGCCGATGTGAAGATCGTCGGCAGCCAGCAGCAGGGATCCGATCCCGATCAGCTCTCCCGGCAGGCCTTCACCCTCGTTCTTCGGTTCGCTCCTGCGTCCGCCTTTCGGCGGGTCGAACCCACGTGACCGTGCCGCCGAGGGATTCCCGCTGGCAGTACCGCGTGCTCGGACTCGCACTCCTGCTCGGCTGCGGGACAGCCTTCCATCTGTACTTCGCGAACCCGCGCAGGGAGGAGCTGGCCGAGCTGGCGGCGCGGGTCGAGCACGCGGAGCGGGCCAACGCCCTCGCCGAGCTGCCCGCAGGCGACCTGGACGCGATACGTGAGAGTCTCGAGCTCGGTGAACGGCAACTCGCCGTGCTGAAACGACTCGTTCCGCGAGAGGGTGAAGTCGAAGCTATCTACGAAGCCATCGCGGCCGAAACGCAGTCCCTCGGTCTCGAACTCGTCCACGCTCTCCCCGCCGATCCCGTGGCCGACTCCACCGGCTACTTCGTGCGGCAACAATGGGCGCTCCAAGTGGAGGGGGCGTACCACGACGTCGGGATGCTCCTGACGCGAATCGCCGGCTTTGCCCGAATCGTCCGGCCCGAGGTCGAAGAGATCGCACCCTCCCGGATCACCAACTCGGGGCGGCAACTCGTTCACGCGCGCTTCCGCCTCGAGAGCTTCGTGCTTCCGCCGGAGGACCGCGCTTCGCCGGAGGAAGGATGATTCGCTTGATTTTCGCCGTCGCGCTCGCCGCGGCGTTCAAGGCCGGGCCACTGGAGGTCGCGGCGCAGACACGGCCGCCGCCGATCTACGAGCGGGAGGTCTTCACCTACCCTGCCTTCGACCGACGCGACCCGTTCCAGCCGCTTCACCTCGATACACTGGCGGGGCCCCGTTTCGGAGACCTGACGCTGGCCGGCGTGCTGTACAACCCACAACTGGGAAGCGTAGCGATTCTGACCGATCGATCGACGGGCCGGCGGTATCGAGCCCGGGAACGCGACACCATCGGCGCGGCCCGCGTCGTGCGCATTCGGATGGAGGAGGTGGATTTCGTGATCACGACCTTCGGGGTCAGTCGTCAGGAGACGTTGCGGGCAAGGCGCGAACGGGGGACAGGCGGATGATCTCCCGGGCCATTCTCGCGTTCGCCGCAGCGGTCGCGACGGCGTCCCCAACCGAGATGCGGGAAGTGAGGATCGCGTCCGAGGGGACGGAGACCGAGATCACGGTGGTCGTCGGCGGACGGTTCACGCCCCGCCACATGATACTCGCCAATCCCCCGCGGCTGCTTCTGGACATTGACGGCGTGACCCGGGGACTCGCGCGCCGCCACTACGACCGGATCGACCGCGGCGGAGTTCTCGGCATGCGTTCCACCCAGTTCCAGCCCGAGACGGTGCGGCTCGTATTCGACCTCGAGCGGGAAACCGCCTACCACGTAACCGCGGACTCCGGTGCGGTTCGCGTGACCTTCCTGAATCCCGGGCCGCCTTTCCCTCCTTGGTCGACTGCCGACGCCATCGCGACAGCCGAGGCCCCGGGAACGCCGGATACTCTCCGGCCGCCCCAACTCCCCGAGCAGGTCCTGCCGCGGATCTCCGTCGTGTACGACAGCGCCAGCATGCTCGACGTCCTCGCCGGTTTCTCGGAGTTCGCGGACATTTCGGTTGTTCCGAACGGAGAGGTCGCGTCCGTCGTCGTGCGAGGCATCGACATCCGAGACCAGCCGTGGGATGTGGCGCTGAACGCGATCCTGTCGGCGCAGAACCTCGGCTGGCACAGGACCGAGAGCGGGATCATCGTCGTCGACTGGCTGGAGAACCTCCAGGCGCGGGATCAACTGCTCAGCGAAACGCGCGTGATCCGGGTCAACTATGCTCGGGCGGATTCGGTTGCGGAGACGCTCCGGCATCTGGCCACGCCCGACCGCGGCCAGGTGGTGTCGTTCTCCGGCAGCAACACCGTCATCGTGACCGATGCACCATCCGTCGTCGCGCGGATGGACACGATCATCGCGGCGCTGGACCGGCGTCTCCCCCAGGTCGCGATCGAGGCGAAGATCGTGTTCGTCGATCGGACGGACGTACAGCAACTGGGGATCGTGTACGACCTCAAGAAGCGCGACGGCGGTTTCGTGGAGCAGGGCATCAACGATCTCATCGCGGCGCCCGACGCCGATTCGCCGCCCCAACTCGTCGACGTAGACGGAGATGGTACGGTCGATCAGGGGTTCGTCAGGCGGACGAACGAGACGCTCGTGAGCCTGGGAGGTACGGCGGTCGCGGCGCTGGCGAACGCGAACGATCGCCCAATCGGCCCAGCGCTCCAGATCCTGACCGCCGTGGCGTTCGGTGAGTTCTCGCTCTTCTCGTTCCTTGAAGCGCTCGAGTCCCACCAGTTGTCGGACGTGCAGGCGGCGCCCTCCATCCGGGTCGTGGACCACGCGCATGCACGGATACAGGTGGGCGAACGCACCCCGATCCGGGTCCTGGAACCGGGAGCCCAGACCGAGTCCGCGCGCGTCAACGTCGACTTCCAGGACACGGGGATCATTCTGGATGTCGTCCCGCACGTGACGAACAACAACCAGATCAGGCTGGAGCTGATGGCGGAGCGGTCCGGCCTGAAGCTCGGTCTGTCGGATGTCGGTTTCGTGTTCGAGAAACAGATCGGAGAGACGACCCTCCTGCTCGAGGATGGGGAGACGGCCGTCATCGGAGGACTCACGCTGAGCGAAGTAAGTCGGAGTCGGAGCGGCATTCCCGGCCTCATGAGCCTTCCGCTGCTCGGGGCCCTGTTCAGCAGCACGAAGGAGAATGAAGTGAAGCAGGACCTCATCATCCTCGTCACTCCCCACATCATTCGGCCTCTCCCTGGAGGGTCCTGGAGGGTGCCGTAGTTGCGGCTCCAGCCTCGGCGCATCCTTTTCCCGCCGTTGGAACGGCCGTTCGATGAGGAGAGAATCCACGCGATGCTGACAGAATGTTGAGATGTCTGAGGCTGACCACGGCAGGTGAAACCCACGGCCCCGCCGTGGTTGCCGTGCTGGAGGGGATCCCCGCCGGATTGGCACTCGAGCCCGACGATGTCGCGCGGGAACTCGCGCGCCGGCAGGGCGGGCACGGGCGCGGGGGCCGCATGAAGATCGAGAAGGATGAGGGCGAGATCTTCGGCGGCGTGCGTCTCGGGGAGACGCTGGGGTCTCCGGTCGCGGTCCGGATTCCCAACCGCGATTTCAGAAACTGGGGCGTGGCGATGGCGGTCGAGGCGCCGGAGGTGGACGACGACGAACTCCTGCGCCGGGCGTACCTGCCGCGGCCGGGACACGCCGACCTCGCGGGGATGCTCAAGTACGGGCGGAAGGACGCGCGCGACATCCTCGAGCGGGCGAGCGCGCGGGAGACCGCCGCCCGCGTCGCCGCCGGGGCCGTCGCCAAGCGGCTGCTCGGCGAGTTCGGCGTGCGCGTCGAGAGTCATGTGGTGTCGATCGGTCCGGTGGAGATGCCGCCGGAGCTGGCGCTGCCGGACGACCTTCTCTCCGTGGCCGACGCCTCGCCCGTGCGCTGCATCGACCCGGATGCGACCGCCGCGATGATCGACGCGATCGATGCCGCCCGCCGCGCCGGCGACTCGCTGGGAGGCGTGTTCGAGGTCGTGGCTCGCGGCGTGCCGGTGGGCCTCGGGAGTCACGTCACGTGGGAGACCCGCCTGGGCGGCCGGATCGGCGGCGCGATGATGTCGATCCACGCGATGAAGGGCGTCGAGATCGGGATGGGGTTCGAAGCCGCGCGACTCCGCGGGTCCGATGTCCACGACGAGATCGAACGGGATGCGGCGCGTCGCGAGAGCGGAGGCTACGGGCGGCGGCGGAACAACGCGGGAGGCCTGGAAGGCGGGATGACGACGGGGGGCGACATCGTCGCTCGCGTGGCGATGAAGCCGCTCAGTTCGCTGCGCCGCCCGCTGGACAGCGTGGACACCCGGACCGGAGAACCGGCCAAGGCGTTCCTCGAGCGCAGCGATGTGTGCTCGGTCCCGGCCGCCGGGGTCGTTGGGGAGGCGATGATGGCGCTGGTGCTGGCGGACGCCTGGATCGAGAAGTTCGGCGGCGACAGCCTCGCGGAGATGCGGTCCAACGTTGAGAGCTATCTCGCCCGGATCGGGACGTGACGTGTCGAGCGTGCCCCGAAGGATCTGGCTCGTCGGCCTGTCCGGGGCGGGAAAGAGCACGATAGGTCGCCTTCTCGCGCGGCGGTTGCGGTATCGCTATGTGGATCTCGACCGCGAAGTCGAGGAGCTGGCGGGGGCGACGATTCCTCGCCTGTTTCGCGACGGCGGGGAAGCGGGGTTCCGACGGCTCGAGGCCCGGGCCGCGTCCCGGGCGGCGCGGGAAACGGATGTCGTCGTGGCGACCGGAGGCGGGTGGATGGCGCGGCGGGACATCGACCGCACATCCGGCGGCCGCGTGCGCGTCTGGTTGCGCGTTCGCCCCGAGACCGCGATCCATCGCCTCTCCCGGGAGGGTGCCGAGGCCCGGCCGCTGCTGGCCGGACCCGACCCCGCGGTCGCGCTCGCCACGCTGCTCGCGGCGCGGGAGGCCGCCTACGCGGAGGCCGAAGTGGTGTTGGAAACGGATGGACGAAAACCGGAAGAAGTCGTGGAGGCCGCGCTGAGAAATCTGCGGCGTTTCGCCCCCCGCCCGTCGGCGGACGGGGAAGGATCGACGGAAGGACAACAGGAGAGTTGAGAGACCGCCCGTGAATCTCGTCATCGTGGAGTCGCCGGCGAAGGCCCGCACCCTGGAGTCGTATCTCGGGGCCGGCTTCAGCGTGCAGGCATCCGTCGGACACGTCCGGGACCTCCCCAGGAGCGGCCTCGGCGTCGACGTCGAAAAGGGGTTCGAGCCGGAGTACGTCACGATCGAGGGGAAGGAACCCGTCCTCCGCAAGCTGCGCGCGGCGGCGGCGAAAGCGGACTCGATCCTTCTCGCCACGGACCCCGACCGGGAGGGCGAGGCGATCGCCTATCACATCGTCGAGGCGCTGACCGCGCGCAAGCGGTCGCTTCGGGAGCGGTTCCACCGCATCACGTTCAACGAGATCACGAAGAGCGCCGTGCTCGAGGCGCTCAAGGATCCGGGAGAGATCGACCTTCCCCGCATCGAGGCCCAGCAGGCGCGCAGGATTCTGGATCGTCTCGTCGGGTACCGCGTCTCGCCGCTCCTGTGGAAGAAGATCAAGCCCGGACTCTCGGCCGGCCGCGTGCAGTCGGTCGCCGTCCGCCTGCTCGTGGAGCGCGAACGGGAACGTCGCGCCTTCCGGAGCGGCGCCTGGTGGCGTCTGCGCGCCCACCTCGCCGCCGACGGGGGCGCCTTCACGGCCGACCTCGCCGCCCTCGACGGGGTGGCGATCGCGACGGGCCGGGACTTCGACGAGCGCACCGGCACCCTCAAGGCCGGCCGCAGGGTCGTCCTGCTGGACCAGGAACGCGCCGAGGCGCTTCGCGCGCGGTTGACCGACGCGACCTTCACGGTCGTCAGCCTGCAGGAGAAGCGGTCGAAGCGAAGCCCTTATCCTCCGTTCACGACGGCGACCCTCCAGCAGGAGGCCAACCGCAAGCTGAACCTCGGAGCCCGCGAAACGATGCGCATCGCGCAGGCGCTCTACGAGGCCGGCCGCATCACGTACATGAGGACCGATTCCGTCACGCTCTCCGAAGCCGCCATCGCGGCGATCCGGAGCCGCGTGGCGGCCCGATACGGGGAGGAATACCTGAGCCCCTCCCCGCGGCGCTACAAGACGAAGTCCCGCTCGGCGCAGGAGGCCCACGAGGCGATTCGCCCGGCCGGCACCGACATGAGGACCGCGGATGAACTCGGACTCACCGGCCGGCAGAAGGCGCTCTACGAGCTGATCTGGCGACGCGCCGTCGCGACGCAGATGGCCGATGCCCGGCTGCGGCACCTGACGGTACGGGTGGATGCGGAGGAGGCGCGCTTCCGGGCCGCGGGGAAGGTGATCGAGTTCCCCGGCTTCTTCCGCGCCTACGTCGAGGGCTCCGACGATCCGGACGCGGCGCTGGAGAACCAGGAGACGGTCCTCCCCGACATGCGGGAGGGCCAGACGCTCGAGAACCGCAAGCTGGAGAGCCGGAAGCACGAGACGAAGCCGCCTCCCCGCTTCACGGACGCGGCGCTCGTGAAGGAGCTGGAGGCGGATGGCATCGGGCGTCCTTCCACGTACGCCGCCATCATCTCGACCGTCGTCGATCGCGGGTACGCGGTACGGCAGAACAAACAACTCGTCCCCACCTTCATCGCCTTCGCGGTGACGGGTCTCCTGGAGGATCACTTCCCGAACCTCGTCGACACCGGGTTCACCTCCGAGATGGAGGAGGCGCTGGACGAGATCGCCCGGGGCAATGTGGACTGGCGCGCCTACCTCGGGGAGTTCTACAGCGGCGGAGACGGTCTCGAAGCGCGGCTTGTCGAGCGCGAAGCGGCCATCGACCCCCGCGAGGCCTCGACCGTGCGACTCCAGGACCTCACGCCCCGCGTGCGGATCGGCCGCTACGGGCCCTTCCTCGAGCTCGAGAAGAACGGCGACCGGCTCACCGCGTCCCTCCCCGACGACGTGGCTCCGGCCGACCTCAGCGAGGAGCAGGCGATCGACCTCCTCCGGAAGCGGGCGGAAGGTCCGGATCGTCTCGGGGAAGACCCCGATTCCGGGGAGGCCATCTACCTCATGGAGGGGCGCTTCGGCCCCTACGTGCAGCGAGGCGAGCGGGCGGACGGGGAGAAGCCGAAACGCGCGTCCCTCCCGAAGAACCTTCGGCCCGAAGATGTGTCGCTGGCGACCGCGCTCAAGCTGCTTGCCATGCCGGCCCCGCTCGGCCCGCACCCGGAGAGCGGCGACCCGGTGAAGGTGGGAATCGGGCGCTACGGCCCGTACGTCGTCCACCAGCGGGACTATCGCTCGCTGACGGAGAACGACGATCCGCTCGAGATGACTTTCGAGCGTGCCATGGAGCTGCTCTCCGCGCCCAAGACGCGGGGCCGCCGGGCGAGCGCCACGCCGCTGCGGGAAGTCGGCGCGCACCCGGAGGACGGCGAGTCGATCGCGATCTACAAGGGTCGCTACGGTCCCTACGTGAAGCACGGCAAGACGAACGCTTCGCTGCCGAAGGGGACGGAACCCGACGAGCTCACGATGGATGTGGCGCTGGACCTGCTGAAGAAGCGGAAGGAGCGCGACGCGACCAGGAAGCCGGGGGGGCGGCGCGGCAGCCCCCGCAGGAAGTCGTCGAGAAAATGACCCGAACGTCCGCGCCCGCCGATGTGCGAGCGCGAGCCCGGCGCGCATGGGTCGACGATTTCCTTCGCTACGCCCGTGCGGAGCGTCGGCTGTCCCCTGGTACGGTGTCCGCCTACCGCCGCGATCTCGATCAGTTCGAGACCTTCATGAACGAGCACCGGGGGCGGGACGACTGGGGTTGGGCGGATGTGGATCGCGTGGACATCCGATCCTTCATGGGGGCCCTCGAGCTGGGCGGCCGGACGCGCCGCCCAAGGCGCCCGCTGAAACGTTCCTCGATCGCCCGCAAGCTCGCCGCTGTGCGCGCCTTCTTCGCCTTCCTCCAGCGCACGGACCGCGTGGAGTCCAGCCCGGCGCTGCTGATCCGCACACCGCGGAAGGACCGGACGCTGCCCTCCTTTCTGAGCGAGGAGGACGCCCGCGAACTGCTCGACTCCGCCGGCGAGGCGGCGCGGCGGGACGGATCCGCGGTGGCGCTCCGGCGCTGGGCCCTCCTTGAGTTGCTGTACTCGTGCGGCCTGCGGCTGGCGGAGGTGCACGGTCTCGATGTGACCGCCGTGGATCGCGGCACCGGGCAGGTTCGCGCTCTCGGCAAGGGCGGGAAGGAGCGCGTCGTCCCTCTCGGCCGGCGCGCCTCGGAGGCGCTCGGCGCCTATTTCGGGAAGCGGGGGGAGGGCGACTCCCGCGCCGCGTTCCTCTCCGTTCGCGGCACCCGCCTCTCGCGGCGGCAGATCCAGCGCGACGTGACGGCCCAACTCGCGCGGGTCGCGGACGGCGAGCGGCTGACCACTCATTCGCTGCGCCACTCCTTCGCGACCCACCTTCTCGACCGGGGGGCGGACCTCGTCTCGGTGAAGGAGATGCTGGGGCACGCGAGCCTGAGCACGACCCGGATCTACACGCACACATCCGTGGACCGCCTCAAGCGCGTACACTCCCGAGCCCATCCGCGCGGAGGAGAATGAAGAGAATGATACGAGCCACGACGATCCTCTGCGTTCGGGTCGGGGGCGAGGTCGCGATGGCCGGTGACGGCCAGGTGACCATGGGAGAAACCGTCGTCAAGGCGAAGGCGAGCAAGCTCCGCACGATGCGCGATGGCCGGATCCTCGCGGGCTTCGCCGGCGGCGTGGCCGATGCCCTCACGCTCTTCGAGAAGTTCGAGGCGCAACTCGAACGCTACCCCCGTCACCTCACCCGCGCGGCGGTGGAACTCGCGAAGGAATGGCGGAGCGACCGCTATCTTCGGCGGCTCGAGGCGCTGCTCGCCGTCGCCGACCGGGAGACGAGCCTGCTGATCGCCGGCACGGGCGAAGTCATCGAACCGGACGACGGCATTCTCGCGCTCGGTTCCGGAGGGCCGCATGCGCTCGCCGCCGCGCGGGCCCTCGCCCGCCGGACGGATCTGCCGGCCGCGGACGTGGCGCGGCAGGCCCTCGAGATCGCGGCGGAGATCTGCGTGTACACGAACCGGGAGATCACGGTGCTCGAGCTTTCGGGAAGCGACGACAGCAACGGGAACGAACCATGACGACGAGCGATGGCGGACAGGTAACGCACCGCCCCGACATCAGCCCCGCCCCGGATCCCGGCGACCCCGGCATCGCGGCGGCGCTTACCCCGCGGCAGATCGTCGAGGAACTCGACCAGTACATCATCGGACAGGACGAGGCGAAGAAGGCCGTCGCGATCGCGCTCCGCAACCGCTGGCGCCGGCAGAACGTCGACGAGGGGATGCGGGAGGAGATCCTCCCCAACAACATCATCCTCATAGGCCCGACCGGCGTGGGGAAGACCGAGATTGCCCGCCGCCTCTCGCGGCTCGCGGGGGCTCCGTTCATCAAGGTCGAGGCCTCGAAGTTCACCGAAGTGGGCTATGTCGGCCGCGATGTGGAATCGATGATCCGCGACCTCCTCGAGATCGCGATCAAGCTCGTTCGGGAGGAGCAGGAGGCCCGGCACGGAGAGGTCGCCGACCGGCGGGTCGAGGAGCGCCTCCTCGATCTGCTTCTCCCTCCCGTGGCGGAGGGTGAGCCCGCGGCCGGTTCCGGCGGGGGCGCGCAGCGGCAATTCGTCGTGTCGCTCGCGGGACAGGCGTCCGAGACCCGCTCCGATGAGCCTTCCGAGCAGCGCAAGCAGCGCACGCGCGAGAAGCTCCGCGGCCTCCTGCGCGACGGGATGCTCGATGAGCGGGAAGTCGAAGTCGAGGTCAGCGACAGCTCGATCCCGATGCTCGATGTGGGGGGCGGCATGGACGTGGACTTCAACGTCGGGGAAGTCCTCAAGGGAGTGCTGCCGAAGAAGACGCGGCGCCGCCGGGTCACGATCGCGGACGCCCGCCGGATCCTCCGCTCGGAGGAACTCGCGAACCTCGTGGACATGGAGGAGGTCACGGAGCAGGCGCTCCGCCGGACCGAGAGCATGGGGATCGTCTTCCTCGACGAGATCGACAAGGTCGCCGGCAAGCACGGCGGCACCGGACCCGACGTTTCGCGCGAAGGCGTGCAGCGCGACCTCCTGCCCATCGTCGAGGGATCCACGGTCAAGACGCGGCACGGGATGGTCCGCACGGACCACATCCTGTTCATCGCGGCCGGGGCCTTCCACATCGCGAAGCCTTCGGACCTGATCCCCGAACTCCAGGGCCGCTTCCCGATCCGCGTGGAACTCGAGAGTCTGGACGCCGAGGCGTTCAAGCGCATCCTCCAGGAACCCCGTTACGCCCTCCTCGCGCAGTACCAGGCACTCGTGGAGACCGAGTCCGCCCGGCTCGAGTTCGAGGAGAGCGCGGTCCGCGAGATCGCACGCATCGCCAGCGATGTGAACGAGAGGACGGAGAACATCGGCGCCCGGCGTCTCCATACCGTGCTGAGCACGCTCCTGGAGAAGATCCTCTTCGATCTGCCGGAAGCGCGGGCGAACGAGACGATCAGCGTCGATGCGGACTTCGTGCGGGATCGCCTCTCGCGCATCGCGGACGACGAAGATCTGAGACGATACATCCTCTGAACGGAGAGCCGAGGACTCACGAAGCCATGGACCGGACCCGACATTTTCTCTCGATCGCCGACTGGTCGCCCGAGCGGCTGCGCGAGGCCCTCGACCTCGCCGACCGCCTCAAGGCCGATCCCGACGCGGCGGGCCGTCCCCTCTCCGGGAAGACGCTCGCCATGATCTTCACGAAGAGTTCGACCCGCACCCGGGTTTCCTTCCAGGTGGGGACGCACCAACTGGGTGGGCAGGCTCTCTTCCTGTCCTCGCGCGACATCCAGATCGGGCGCGGGGAACCGCTCTCCGATACGGCCCAGGTCCTGTCGCGCTTCGTGCACGGGATCATGATCCGGACGTTCGCGCAGTCCGATGTCGAGGCGCTGGCCGAGCACGGCGCCATTCCCGTCATCAACGGACTCACGGATCTGCTGCACCCGTGCCAGATCATGGCGGATCTGCAGACGGCGCGCGCCGAGTTCGGTCCCGACCTGTCCGGACGGACCGTCGCCTGGATCGGCGACGGCAACAACGTCGCGAACTCGTGGTTGAACGCGGCGGCGAAGCTCGGCTTCCGGCTCCGTCTCGCCTGCCCCGAGGGCTACGATCCGGACTCCGCGATCCTCGCCGCCGCGGGACGCGCGACGCAGGTCGATCTCCTCCGGGCGCCCGCGGAGGCGGCCGAAGGGGCGCACGTCGTGACGACGGACGTATGGGCCTCGATGGGACAGGAGGAAGAAGCCGCGGAACGCGCGCGGGCCTTCGAGGGATACCATGTGGGCGCGGAGGTCATGGCCCGGGCCGCCGACGATGCGATCTTTCTCCACTGCCTCCCCGCCCACCGCGGCGAGGAAGTCGCCGCCGAAGTCATCGACGGGCCGGCGTCGCGTGTGTGGGACGAGGCGGAGAACCGGCTCCACTCGCAAAAGGCGATCCTCGCCATGCTCATGGGAGCCGCAGCGTGAAGGACCTGAAAGAGACCCCGCTATTCGAAGAACACGTCCGGCTGGGCGGGAAGATCGTCCCCTTCGCCGGCTACGCGATGCCCGTCCAGTATCCGACCGGCATCAGGGCCGAACACCGCGCCGTGCGCGAGAAGGCGGGCCTCTTCGACGTCTCCCACATGGGAGAGTTCCGCGTGCGCGGCGAAGACGCACAGGCGTTCGTGGCTTACGCGACGACGAACGACCCTTCGGGTCTGGAGCCGGGAGACGCGCAGTACAGCGCGATGTGCCACGCGACCGGCGGCGTGATCGACGACCTCATCGTCTACTGCATGGGCGAAGCGGATTATCGACTCGTCGTGAACGCGGCCAACATGGCCAAGGACTGGGCGCACCTCAGCGGGCTCGCGCGGGGCTTCGACGTGGAGATGACGGACGAGAGCGATGAGATCGCCCTCCTCGCCCTCCAGGGCCCCTTGGCCGAGGTGATGCTGGAGCCGCTGACCGGGTACCCGCTGGCGGACATTGAGTACTACCGCTTCGCGCACGGAGAGGTGGCAGGAGCGCCGTGCGTCATCTCCCGGACAGGGTACACGGGCGAGATCGGATTCGAACTCTACCTGCCCCACGAGTACGCGGTGCGAACGTGGCGGACGCTCGTCGCGGCCGGCGCCGTCCCCACGGGCCTGGGGGCCCGCGACTCGCTCCGGCTCGAGATGGGGTACGCGCTCTACGGCAACGACGTGGACGACGAAACGACCGCGCTCGAGGCCGGCCTCGGGTGGCTCGTGAAGCACGCAAAGGGCGACTTCATGGGCGGGGAAGCGCTTGCGGCGCAGCGTGCCGAGGGTCTCACCCGCAAGCTCCGCTTCCTGCGGCTGCTCGAGAGGGGATTCCCGAGGGCGGGCTACGACGTGTGCTTCAACGGCGAGACCGTCGGGAGGGTGCGCAGCGGCACCGTGAGCCCCTCGATGGGTCATGGGATTGCCACCGCGTACCTGCCGGTCGAGGCCGGCATCGGCGATGCGGTCGAGATCATGATCCGCGGGAAGGGGATCGCGGCCGAGGTCGTGCGACCGCCCTTCTACCCGCGCGGCTCGCTGCACCGCATCGCGCCGCGGATCGCGGTCGTGACGGTGTCCGACGCCGTGTTCGCCGGAGAGCGGGAAGATGGACCCGGGGACCTCATCAAGACGTGGATCAGAGGGCGTGCGTACTCGCTCGCCGGCGCGGACGTCGCGCCCGATGAGAACGAGGCTATCGCCTCGCGGCTCCTGCACTGGTGCGATGTCCAGGGAGTCGATGTCGTCCTCACGACCGGCGGCACCGGGCTTGCCCCGCGCGACGTAACCCCGGAGGCAACGCGCACCGTCCTGGAGCGTGAGTCGCCGGGCATCGCTGAAATGCTGCGTCGCATCGGCGCCGAGGCGACGCCGTATGCCGCGCTTGGCCGCGGGCTGGCCGGCATTCGCGGCGAGACGCTCATCGTCAATCTGCCGGGGAGCCCGCAGGGCGTCTCCGAAGGCCTCGCCGCACTCGAGCCGGTGATCGACCACGCCGTCGACCTGCTGCGCGGCGATACCGTGCACGCGTCTCCCGGCGGCTGATGGCGCGCGTCTTCGTCGACGGGCGCGCGGTCGAGGCCGCCATCGCCGTCCGCCAGGCGGCGCAGGCCGATGGGCACGAGGTCGAGTTCGTGGAGTCCGTGCGCGAACTCGAGGGACGACTGGGCGGGGCGGCCGAGGTCGCGCTGGTCCTCACGGGTCCTCCCGACGAATCGCGCGCCGCCGCGATGCGCGGCCTGTTCGAGGCGGAAATCCCGCGCCCACCCGTGCTCGGACTCACGGACGAAACCCACCCCGACGCGCGACGGCAGCTCGCACGGTCCTTCGATCTCGACGAGGCGCTCTCGCGTCCCATCGATCCCGACGAGATGCGGGTCGTCCTGCAGACGCACCTCGACCGCTACGACCTCCAGCGAAAGACGGGGATCATCGGGCGCACCGAAGCCGTCCGCGAGATCCTCGAGCGGGTGCACATGATCGCCCCCGTGATGAGCACCGTGCTCCTCACCGGCGAGAGCGGAACCGGCAAGGAACTCGTGGCGCGCGCCTTCCACCGGCTCTCCCCGAGGCGCGCCAGGGCCTTCATCGCCGTGAACTGCGCCGCCCTCCCCGAGTCGCTGCTCGAATCCGAACTGTTCGGGCATGAGAAGGGCGCCTTCACCGGAGCGACCTCGCTGCGGCGGGGGATGTTCGAACTCGCCGATGACGGCACGCTTCTCCTCGACGAGATCGCCGAGATGCCGCTCCCCACTCAGACGCGGCTCCTGAGGGTTCTCGAGAGCCGCCGCTTCATGAGGGTGGGCGGGGACCACGAGATCCAGGTCAGCGTGCGCGTCGTCGCCGCCACGAACCGCGACCTCAGGCAGGCCGTCGAGACGGGGGAGTTCCGCCGCGACCTGTACTACCGCCTGAACGTCCTCAGCGTCCACGTCCCCCCGCTCCGGGAACGGCGCCGCGATATCCCCGTCCTCATCCGCCGCTTCATTTCGGAGTTCAGCCGCCAGCACGACCGGGAGTTCCGCGGACTCGCCCCGGAAGCGCTCCAGATCCTCCTCGACTACGACTGGCCGGGGAACGTCCGTGAGCTCCGCAACCTGATCGAGTCCATGGTCGTGCTCGCGCCCGGCTCCGTCATTCGTCCGGAGGACATCCCGCCCGAGATCCGGTCCGGCGGCGTGAGCCTCGTGCCCTCCCCCGCGCACATCGCGCCTGTGGTCGACGCGGGCGCCGGGTCCATCCCGAGTTCGCCGCAGCTCGCGTTCGTCTTCCGCACGCTCGTCGACCTCAAGGTGGACATCGATGACCTCAAACGGGAGTTCGAGGCCTACAGGCTGGGCGCCCGCCAGCTCCCCCCGCCCCCGGGCTGTTTAAGACAAGAACCAGCCCACGGACCAA
>VXMR01000025.1 GCA_009841005.1 Gemmatimonadales bacterium | reverse complement strand
CCCCCCCCCTTTTTTTTTTAATCATACGGCGCCCACCGAGATCTCCACGCGTAAGATCGTCGGCAGCGTCAGAGGTGAATAAGACACAGCGGGGAGGTCGAGGCCCAGCGCCGCCAGCGCGAGGTCGGCCAGCACCTCGGCGAACGCCCCGTCGTCGTGCGGGACGGGGACGCGGCGAAACTCGAGGCCGAGTCCAGCGGCGTGCCCGGCGAGATCCACGTCGAGTTCCATCAGCGTCTCGGACTGTTCGTGCATGAAGCTGATGGGGTCGACGAGGATCTTCGCGACGCCCGGGAGGGACTCCAGCGCCGTCTCGATGTCCGGCGGCGTCCATTCGATCCGTCGGTTCGAGTGGTTCTGGTAGCCGAGCGTCCACGCCTCCACGCCGAGCGCGCGCGCCTGAGTCGCGCACCACTCCTCGACGTATTCCACGTAGCGGCTGCCCTCTTCGATGTACCGAAGCGGGGTGCCGTGGGCGCTGAACACGAGGCGGACGCCCGGGTCGGTCAGGCTCCACCCGGCTTCCGCGGCGGTGCGGCGGATCGCCTCGGCGCGAAGGCGCGCGTAGCGGGGATGACGATGCCACCCGGTCACGCCGCGCACCTCGGGGCGCCACCCGATACGCTCGAGCGCCCGCTCGACTTCGTCCAGCGCCGCGACGGTGGTCGAAGGACCGCACAGCGGGTACACCGGCAGGGGCACGAGCGCCGGGGCTCCGGTATCGCGCAGGCGGCGCAGCGCTTCCTCGATCGACGGCTCGGTGAACTGCATCCCCACGGCCACGCTCATCGGGTGGCCGCGGACCTTCAGCGCCCGGTCGAGCGCGGCGCCCTGCGCCTCCGCCTGACGGTCGAGCGGTGAGCCGCCGATCCTTTCGTAGACCTCGAGCAGACCGGGCGTCCGCCGCCGCGCGAGTTCGCGACTTCGCGCACGGGCCGCTGCCGTGTCCACGTGCGGCTCCAGCCGCGCGTTCGCCAGGAAGATCCGCTCCAGGAAGCGGGTGACGGCGCCCGGGTCCGCTCCTCCCGGTTCGCCGAAATTCAGGAGGAGGACGGCGGGTCGGGGTTCGGAGTTCGCCATCGCTCGAACATATCGGCGCGGTCCCCCGCTTGCCCGCGCCGGGAGGGTTCGGAACGTTGCCGCCTCCCGGCGCGAGAGGGTTCGAAGGGTGGCCGCTTCCTCGCGGGAGGCCGGAAGGGGGAGGCATGCGGGTCGGAATCATCGGCGGAGGGATCACGGGGCTGGCGCTCACGCACGCCCTCGCGCGGCGTGGTGTCGACTCGATTCTCTTCGAGGGAGCCCACGACGTCGGCGGGGTGATCCGCACCGCCCGTCACGACGGTGGGGTCGTCGAACTCGGCCCCCAGCGTACGCGGCTTTCGCCTCCCGTGCGGCGACTCGTCGATGAACTGGAGCTTCGGGGGAAGATCCTGGAGGCGCGGCCCGGAGCGCGGCTGTTCATCTGGGCCCGCGGCCGCCTGCGGGTCGTACCGACCCGGCCGCGCGGGCTCCTGACGGGCGATCTGCTCTCGCTGGCCGGACGCGCCCGCACCGCCCTCGAACCCCTCACCGGGGGGATTCGGCCGCAGGAGTCCGTGGCCCGCTACTTCAGCCGCAAGCTCGGCCGCGAGGCGTACGCCCGACTCTTCGGCCCCCTGGTTTCCGCGACCTTCGGCTCGGACCCGGAGACGATGCCGGCGGCGCGGGTCCTTCCGATGTTCCTCGGACCGCTCGGTGTGAAGCGCAGTCTGCTCGCCGCGGCGCAGCGCCGGGAGCCCGACGCCACGCCGCCCGCCTTCACCTTTCGGGAGGGCATGGGCACGCTCCCGCGCGCGATTGCGCGCCGGCATGCGGAACGGGTCCGCGTGTCCGCCCCGGTCGAGGAGATCCGCCGCTCCGGCCGGCGGTTCGAGATCGGTCAGGGGGGCGTCCGCCCGGACTCCGAAGCCGTGGACCACGTAGTGATCGCGACGCCGGCGCCCGTCGCGGCGGAGCTTCTGAGGCCGGTCGCCCCCGCGGCCGCCGACCGCCTCGCGGGGCTGCGGTATCACCGCGTGGCCGTGGTGCCGCTGGAAGTGGAGGGCGCGCCGGAAGGGTTCGGGTTCCAGGTCGCGCTGGGGGAACGGTGGCGCACGCGCGGCGTGACGTGGAACGCCTCACTGTTCGGGCGCGACGGCCTCTGCACGGCCTACCTGGGCGGCGGCCTCGACCCTGATCTGGCTGCATGGAATTCAGCCAGAGTCGAGCGGACCGCGGCCGAGGAGTACGAGGCGATCCACGGGGTGGCGGCGGCTCCGCTCTGCACGGCCCGGCCGCAGCTCCCGGCGTATGACGGCTCGTGGACGGCGCTGGACGGACTCGATCTTCCTCCGGGCATCACGCTCGCCGCCGGCTACACGGGACGGCTGGGGATATCGAGTCGAATCGCCGAAGCCGAGTCGGTGGCGGAGCGTCTCGCCGCGCACGCATAGCGCCGTCCCGCCGGCCGGCGTTCCCGCGGGCAACGTCCTCAGCAGTTCTCGTCCGGCGGACTCCAGCGTCGCACCTCGTCGACGACGGCGGCGATCACCGCCGGATCGGAGTCCGGGTGGAGGCCGTGTCCGAGGTTGAAGACGTGGCCGGGCCTGCCGCCCGCCCGGCGCAGCACGTCGCGCGTCGCCGCGCGCGCCGCCTCCTCGCCCGCGAGAACGCAGGCCGGGTCGAGGTTCCCCTGGATCGCGCGCTCCGGGCCGACGATCTTCCATGCCTCGTCGAGGGGTGTGCGCCAATCGACGCTGATCGCATCGCCTCCCGCCTCCGCTACCGCGGCGTGCGTCGCGCCGTAGTGCACGGTGGGGACGCCCCTCTCGCGGAGGCGCTCCAGCAGGCGGCGTGAGTACGGGAGCACGTGTGTCCGGTAGCTGGCCGGAGCAAGGATGCCCGACCACGAATCGAACACCTGGATCGCGCCGGCGCCGGCCTCGTGCTGCGCGATCGCGAACTCCGCCAGGTGCTCTGCCCAAAACCCCGCGAGCCGGTCCCAGAGTCCGGGAGACCGGAGGATGAAGGCCCGAAGCTGGGCGAGCCGGCTGTCGCGCGTGCCGCGCGTGAGGTACGAGCACAGGGTGAAGGGGGCCCCCACGAAGCCGAGGATCGGGCGCGCCTCGTCCGCCGCGAGGAGGCGGATCGCTTCGAGCACGAAGTCTAGTCGCTCCCGCGGCTCGAAGGGACGCAGGCGGTCCACATCCTCGAGGCCGCCCCAGGGGGGCAGGGGAACGGGCCCGACGCCGGCCCTCAGTTCGATCTCGATCCCGGCGGCCTCGAACGGCGTCGACAGGTCCATGAAGAGGACGAGAGCGTCCACATCGAAGTACTCGAGCGGGAGTCGCGTGACCTGCGCGGCCGCCTCCGGGTCGCGCACGAGTTCGAGGAACCCGTGCGCCCGCCGAAGTTCGCGGTAGGCCGGGAGGGAGCGGCCCGCCTGCCGCATGAACCACACCGGGGTCCGCTCCACGGGTTCGCGCGCGAGCGCGCGCAGAAGAAGATCGTTCATGGCCCGCCGATGTTACCCCGTCGCGCGGCGCTCGCCAAACCCTCCGGTTGGACTCGTGTGCGACCTGTCTTAGCTTGCGGCCCACGACCCGGGATCTCTCACAGGGGGAGCGACCATGAACCGCCGTGACCTTCGCATGCTTCTTGTTGCGGCCGTCTTCGGGTTCCTGCACATGGCGACCGTCGCCGCGCAGGAGCCCGCATTCGACATCCTGCTGCGGGGCGGACGCGTGCTGGACGGCACGGGGAATCCGTGGTATCGGGCCGACGTCGGGATCCGCGGCGGACGCATCGCCCGGGTCGGGGACCTCGCCGACGCCACGGCCGGCCGCGTGATCGAACTCGACGGCCGCTACGTCGTCCCCGGATTCATCGACATTCATTCGCACGCGGACCAGGGACTCGACGAGGCGGGAGATGCCGGCAGCGAGGGCGCGCGCCGCCGGGCCGCCCCGAACCTCGTGAGCCAGGGCGTGACGACCGTCGTGGTGAACCAGGACGGCCGGTCGCCGTGGCCGATCGCCGATCAGCGCGCACGGCTGGAGTCGCGCGGCCACGGGCCCAACGCGGCGCTCATGGTCGGGCACAACACGATCCGCGCGATGGCGCTGGGCGACGACGTCATGCGCCCTTCGACGCCGGCCGAAGTCGAGCGGATGACGGAACTGGTGGAGCAGGGCATGGCCGAAGGGGCCTACGGCCTCAGCGCGGGGCTCGAGTACTTCCCGGGGATCTGGAGCGAAACGTCCGAACTCTTCCCCCTCGTCGAGGCGGCGGGTCGCGGGGGCGGCCTCTACATCGTGCACGAGCGCAGCTCCGGCATGACGCCGATGTGGTTCTGGCCGAGCCAGGACGATCCGGGGCCGCCGACCATGATCGAGACGATCATCGAGGACATCGAAGTCGCGGAGCGCACGGGCGTGACGACGGTGGCGACCCACATCAAGGCCCGCGGCTCGGATTTCTGGGGAGCGGGGCGGGCGCTCGTGGACCTGATCGAGCGGGCCCGGGCGCGCGGCGTGCCGATCTGGGCGGACCAGTATCCGTACAATACGACGGGAAGCGACGGGAGCACGGTACTCCTCCCCCGCTGGATCTTCCCCGGCGGCGGATTCGGAGGCGGCCCGCGCAGCCGGGAGGCGGTCGACTACGCTTCGCGGCTCACGGAAGCGCTCGGCGATCCCCTGCGGAGCGAAGAGGTGCGGCTCGACATCGCCCACGAGATCGGACGCCGCGGCGGGCCGGAGAACCTCGTCGTCATGGACCATCCCGACGAGACGCTGGTGGGAAAGACGGTAGCGGAGCTTGCGGCGGAGTGGAACGCGTTCCCCGTGGACGTGGCGATCCGCCTGCAACTCGAAGGGTACCGCACGCGTCCGGGCGGCGCCCGCCTGCGCGGCTTCTCCCTCTCCGAGATCGATGTCGAGGAGTTCTCGGCCCATCCGTGGCTCGTGACGGCCTCCGACGCCGGGATCGCGCTCCCGGACGACGGACCCGTGCACGCCCGCTTCTACGGCACCTTCCCGCGAAAGATCAAGCGGTATGCGATGGACCTGGACGTGCTGTCGGTGGAGAGCGCGGTGCGTTCGATGACGTCGCTTCCCGCGCAGCTCATGGGGATCCGGAACCGCGGCCTCATACGGGAGGGGCTCGTCGCCGACATCGCGGTGCTCGACCTCGACGAGCTCCAGGACCACGCGACCTTCTTCGAGCCGCACCAGTATCCGTCGGGCGTCGATTTCGTGCTCGTGGCCGGCACCTTCGTCGTCGACGAGGGCGAACTGACGTGGGCGCTTCCCGGCGTTGTCCTGACGCCGGGTGCCGGCGGGGAAGCGAGCGCCGACGAGGAATCGAGCACCGACGAGGCGGCGGGATGCTGACCGGGCGGGGTGCCGTCGCCCTCCTCGCGCTGGCCGGCTACGGGTGCGGCCCGGGCGGCGACGCGGCGGACGGAGAAGCGGCGGATGGCGGCGCTGCGGTGAGCTACACGGACGCCGTGCCCTCGGGCGCGAAACCGGCGCCCGAAGACGTCTTCCGCACCCTGGAGGGCGGCGAGGCGAGCTTCCCCGACCTGCGGGGCAATGTCGTCGTCGCGAACCTCTGGGGTACCTGGTGCCTCCCGTGCCGGGATGAGCTTCCGGAACTCGTGGAACTTGCCCGCATCTACGACGACCGGCCCGTGGTCATGCTCGGACTCGCCGTCGATTCCGGCGACGTCGGCGAGATCCGTGCCTTCCTCGAGGAGTTCGGCGTCGAATACCCGAACTGGATGATGGGGATGGATGACGCGGTCGGGACCTTCGGAGCCGTGGGCTTCCCGACCACGGTGATCGTGGACCAGGAGGGATGGATCCGGAAGGAACTCCTCGGTCCCCAGACCGCCGCATCCCTCACGGCTGAGATCGAAGCCCTCCTCCGCTAGGCGAGTTGCTGGCCCTCGTAGAGGCGGGCATAGAGTTCACAGCGATCGATCAGCGCGTCGTGCGGACCGCTGTCGATGAGGCGTCCCCGGTCCAGAACGAAGAGCCGGTCGGCGCGCCGCACCGTGCGCAGGCGGTGGGCGATGATGACCGTCGTCCGCCCCGCGGAGGCGAGTTGCAGCGCCTCCTCGACCAGCGCCTCGCTCTCGGCGTCGAGGCCGCTCGTCGCCTCGTCCAGGATGAGAATCTCGGGTTCCTTGAGGAGGACGCGGGCGATTGCGATCCGCTGACGCTGTCCGCCGGAGAGCCGGACGCCGCGCTCGCCGACCCGTGTGTCGTAGCCGTCCGGCAGCCGGTCGATGAACTCGCGCGCATGCGCCGCCTCCGCCGCCGCCTCGATCGCCCCGCGGTCCGCGTCCAGCCGCCCGTACGCGATGTTCTCGCCGATCGTCCCCGCGAAGAGCGGGTGGTCCTGCGGCACGATGCCGATCCGCGATCTCAGCTCCGCGACGCCGCAGGCTCGAACGTCGGTCCCGCGCACGCGGACCCTTCCCTCGGTCACGTCCCAGAAGCGGGGGATGAGTGATGCGAAGGTCGTCTTCCCGGCGCCGCTCGGGCCCACGAGCGCGACGACTTCTCCGGGCGCGATCGTCGCCCCAATCCCCTCCAGCGCCCACGGTTCGCCCTCGCCGTAGCGGAACGAGGCGCCCTCGAAGGCGATCTCCGGCGGTCCTTCTCCCGAGATCGATTCCGGGGCTTCCGGGTCCACGATTTCGCTCTCGCGGTCGAGGAGGTCGAAGACGCGCCGCGCGGCGCCCTGCGCCTCCTGGTACGAACCCCAGAGCGACGCGAGCGCCATGATCGCCGCCGCGACGGAAAAGGCGTAGAGGAGGAACGACACCAGCTGTCCCGCCGTGATCTGCGCCGCCAGCACGAGCCGTCCGCCCTGCCAGAGGACGACGACGATGCCGCCGAAGGCGACGACCGTGAGGATGCCGAAGAGCAGCGCGCGCACCACCGCCCGCGAGAGCGCCGCCTCGAGCGCCGTGCGAATCCCGGCGCGGTACCGCTCCCGCTCCCATTCCTCACGCACGAACCCCTGCACGACCTCGATCTGGCCGAAGGCCTCGTCCGCGACCGCGTGCGCGGCGGCGAGACGATCCTGCACCTCGGTGCTCCGGCGCCGCAGCAGGCGGCCGAGCGCGAAGCCGGCGAGCACGACCACGGGGGCGACCGTCAGCGTCGTCAGCATCAGCTGCCAGTGAAGCAGCGTGAGGAGGATCGCGGCGCCGACGAGAAAGAGCACCTGCCGCACGAGTTCGGCGATCTGGTGCCCCATGATCTGCTGCAGCGTCGAGCAGTCGGAGGCCAGCCGCGAGGTGAGTTCGCCGCTCGTTCGGCCCGCGTGGAAGCCGGGGGGGAGCGCGACGAGCCTGGAGAAGAGTTCGTCGCGCAACTGCGTCACGACCCGCTCGCCCGTCGCCCCCAGCCAATAGGTCTCGCCGAAGTTGAACACGCCCTGGAGCGCGAACAGTCCCAGCAGTCCGAGCGCGATCGAGCCCAGCAGGGCGGGGTCCCCCTCTCCGAAGGCCGCGTCCATCAGGTAGCGGACGATGAGGGGGAAGGCGAGCCCGATCGCCGTGCTCAGGAGGAGGCAGATCCCGGCCCCGACGAGCGCGGGGCGGTGGGCCCGCAGTCTCGGCGCGAGCCGCTGGAGGGCGAACATCGAAATGCGTGCTCCGGAGTCCGACATCGCGCTTGGCCTCTCCACCGTCCCCGTCTATCTTCCGCGCCCCGGCGACTCCGGGAGGGACCGAAGTTCGCACAGGTCACGAAACCGGCGCAAACGCACCCCGGAACCCTCATGCCATCGCCTTCCGTTCAGAGCATGCCGCGACGCCACGCGCGGATCATCGCCGCCTGGCTCCTGGTCGGCTGCACCCTCGTTGCGGCGACGCTCGTCGTGGGAGGTGTGACGCGCCTGACCGGATCGGGCCTCTCAATGGTCGACTGGGAACCGGTGAGCGGCGTCGTGCCTCCGCTGAGCGCCGAGGGGTGGGAGCGCGAGTTCGCCGCCTATCGCGACTCTCCGGAGTACCGGCTCGTGAACCGGGGGATGTCGCTGGCCGACTTCAAGCGCATCTTCTGGTTCGAGTACGCGCACCGGCTTCTCGGGCGCGTGATCGGACTCGTCTTCATCATCCCCTTCGCAGTCTTCCTTCTCCGCCGGATGATCCCGCCGTCTCTCATCCCGCGCCTCCTGCTCCTTCTTGCGCTGGGAGGCGCCCAGGGGCTGCTCGGCTGGTGGATGGTACAGAGCGGGCTCGTCGACATCCCCCGCGTGAGTCCCTACCGCCTGACCGCGCATCTCTCGCTTGCGGTGCTCGTCTACGCCCTCACGCTCTGGACCGCGCTCTCGCTGCTGCGCCCCGCGGCGGAAAACGGGGGCCTGGAACCCACGTCGGGCGCCGGCCTCCCCCGCGGCTCCGCCGGCCTCCCCCGGGGGTCCACCGTCGTACTCGGGCTCGCCGCGCTCACGCTGCTCTCGGGCGGCTTCGTGGCCGGTCTGGACGCGGGACTCGTCTACAACACGTTCCCCACGATGGGGGACGGCTGGATTCCCCCGGACCTCTTCGGGGCGTCCCCCTGGTGGCTGAGTCCGTTTGAGGACAGGACGACGGCGCAGTTCAACCACCGCGTCCTCGCGATGGTCCTGCTCGGGGGTGTGACGGCGCTCTGGTGGGCCTGCGCGCGGCGCGCCCCGGCCCCGGCGAGGACGTGGGCGCACGCCGGCTTCGCGGCCGCGTGGGCGCAGGCGGTGCTGGGGGTTGCGACGCTGCTCCTCTTCGTCCCCATCCCGCTTGCCGCGCTGCACCAGGCGAACGCACTCGTCCTCGTCACCGCGCTCCTGGGCCTGACCTTCGAACTCCGCCGCTAGACGGCCTCCAGGAGCGCCACGTGGCCGAGGCCGCCCGCGGCGCACACGCTGACGATCGCCCGCGTCCCGGCCGGCCGTTCCGCGAGGTCGAGCACCGTCTGGGAGAGGATGCGCGCCCCGGTGGCGCCGAACGGGTGTCCGAGCGCGACGCTCCCGCCGTTGGGGTTGATCCGGTCGCGCGGGAACGCGCCGAGGCCGTCCTTCACGGAGGAACGGGCGGCGAGCCACCTCGAGTCCTCCAGCGCCGCGACCGTGCACAGGACCTGCGCCGCGAACGCCTCATGGAACTCCCACAGCCCGATGTCCTCGAGCGTGAGTCCGTGGCGATGCAGAAGTTCGGCAATCGCGATGGCCGGGGCGATGAGGAGCCCCTCGCGGTCCGGATCGATGGCGGCCTGCCGCCAGTCGAGGAGGCGCGCCCGCGGCAGCGAGTCGGGAAGCGAGGAGAGTCCCGCCTCGGACGCGACCCAGCACGCCGCGGCTCCGTCCGTCAGGGGCGTGGAGTTGCCCGCGGTGAGCGTCCCCCCGGAACGGGAGAAGGCCGGGCGAAGGCCGGCGAGCTTCTCCATCGACGTCCCGGCGCGCGGGAGGGTGTCGCGATCGACGGGGAAGGTGCCGGGCGTGACGAGGAGCCGCCGGAAGAACGCGCCCTCATCCCGGGTGGCGCCCTCGTGACTCGCGAGCGCGAATCGGTCCTGAGCCTCGCGCGAGATGTCCCATTCGCGGGCCATCTCCTCGGCGTGCCCTCCCATCGTCTTCCCCGTCGTCCGCTCCTTCACCGCCGGCGCCGAGATCCGGAAGTCGCGGGGGCGAATCCCCGCCAGCGTCCGCACCATGCGCGCCGGGCTGCCCGCGCTCCCCGCGCGTCGGATCGTCCGGCTGAGTCCCGGCGAGAGTCCGATCTGCGTGTGACTCGTCGATTCCACGCCGCCGCAGAGGACGAGATCCGCCCGTCCCCCGGCCACCTGACCCGCGCCGTGGGTCGCGGCGGCGATGGAGGTGGCGCACGCCTGGACGATGCCCTGGGCCGGGACGCGCGCCTCGAGGCCCGCGTCGAACCAGACCTCACGGCCCCAGTTGCTCACCGTGAGCGAGGGGATGACCGCGCCCCACAGGAAGAGATCGATCCGCCCCGCGTTCTCGCGGCCCGGCCCCCCATCTCCCGCCACCGTCTGCTGGATGACCGGGGCGGACAGCGCCAGGCTGTCGAGGCGCGAAAGTTCGCGGTCGATCTTCGCAAACGGACTGCGGAGGCCGGGGAGGACGAAGGCGGATCCGGGGCTCATGCGTGGCATCCTATGGGTCGTCCATCCAAGATGGAACAATCCCGGCCCGGATGCGCGGGCGCGCGGAGTTCGACCGGTTCCCCAACGGAAGACGGTTCCCCGACGGAAGAGGAGCGTTCATGACGGTCCGGGTGAGGTTCGCCCCCAGCCCCACCGGTTTCCTGCACGTGGGCGGCGCGCGCACGGCGCTGTTCAACTGGCTGTATGCTCGCAGCGCGGGCGGGACGTTCCTCCTGCGCGTGGAGGATACGGACCGGGCGCGTTCCCGCCCCGAACACACGCAGGCGATCGTGGACGGACTCGCATGGCTGGGTCTGGAGGTGGACGAGGGTCCGGTGTTCCAGGCGGACGGCGTCGAGCGCCACCGGCGCGATGCCCTGAAGCTGCTCCGCCAGGGGGCCGCCTACCGGTGTTTCTGCACTGCGGAGGAACTCGCCGCGCGGCGCGAGGAGGCGAAGCGGGCCGGGGCGGGATACGGGTACGACGGCCGCTGCGGGCGGTTGGACGCCGCCGTCTCCGACGCGCGGGCCGATGCGGGGGAGCCGTTCGCCGTCCGGGTTCGGGCGCCGGAGGAGGCGATCGAGTGGGAGGACATGATCCACGGGCCGATGTCGTTCCCGGCCGGGTCGATCGACGACTTCATCATCCTCCGTTCCGACGGGACGCCCGTCTATAATCTCGCCGTCGTCTCCGATGACGCGGAGGCGGGGATGACGCATGTGATCCGCGGCGATGACCATCTCTCGAACACGCCGAAGCAGATCCTCCTCTATCGCGCCCTCGGCCGGCCGCTCCCCGCCTTCGGACACGTGCCCCTGATCCTCGGCTCGGACGGCAAGCGACTCTCCAAGCGCCACGGCGCGATGTCCGTCCTCGCCTATCGCGACGAGGGCTACCTGCCCGATGGGATGGTGAACTTCCTCGCGCTCCTCGGCTGGTCTCCGGGAGACGACCGGGAGGTGTTCGATGTCGGAGGCCTGACGAAAGCGTTTTCGATCAGCCGCGTGCTGAAGAAGAGCGCGGTGTTCGATCTCGAGAAGCTCGGCTGGCTGAACGGGCGCCACATCGCCGACGCTCCGGCGGCCGACCTGGCCGGAGCCGTCGTCGAGATTCTCGGCCGGGAGGCGCGGGAGGACGGGCGGGACCTTTCCGAGACCCACCCCGGACTCGATTCCTCGCCCGAGCGCCTGGCGCGGATCATCGATCTCGTGAAGGGACGTCCGCGGACGCTGCCCGCGCTCGCGCGGCAGGTCTCTCCCTTCTTCGCCGCGGGCATCCGCTACGACGAAGATGCGGTGAAGCGTTTCTGGAAACGGCCGGAGGAGACGGCCTTCCACCTCCGGCTTCTGGCAGAGCGTCTCGCCGGGGAGGCGGCGTTCCGCGACGTGCAGACGCTGGAATCCGAGGTGCGGGGTCTCGCGGCGGAACTCGAGGTCGGCGCGGGGCGGATCATCAATCCCCTCCGCGTTGCGCTCATGGGCCAGGCTGTGAGCCCCGGCATCTTCGAGGTGCTCGAAGCGATGGGACGGGAGCGGACGCTGGCCCGGGTTCTCGCCGCAGCCCGTGCCCTCGACGCCCGGATGGCCACGGCGTGAACCGGACCTGGCCCGCGGAGCACGAGGCGCCGATGCGGCGGGCGCTGGAACTCGCGACGCTCGGCGGGGAGAGGGGGGAGGTGCCCGTCGCCGCGCTCGTCCTCGACGCGGGGGGCGAGATCGTGGCGGAGGCGCATAACCGGACGCGCGCGGACTCCGACCCTACGGCACACGCGGAGGTTCTGGCGTTGCGCGCCGCCGCCGCCCGCCTCGGCGACTGGCGGCTGGAGGGACACACCCTGTACGCCACCCTCGAACCGTGCGCGATGTGCGCCGGCGCCGCGGTCCTGGCCCGCGTCCGCACCGTCGTGTTCGGGGCCGCGGATCCCAAGGCGGGGATGTGTGGCTCGGTCGAGAACCTGGTCTGCGACCCGCGGCTGAACCATCGAGTGGAGCTCGTGCCCGGCGTGCTTGCCGAGGAATCCGCGCGTCTCCTGCGGGACTTCTTCCGCCAGCGGCGCTAGCGCGGCGGCTGCGGCGTCAAAGCGGCCGGGCGGCCGGTCAGACGCACTCCTCGCAGCGGCCGAAGAGGACCAGCTCGTGGCTTTCGACCTCGAAGCTCTCGGGGGCCCACTCTTCGATTTCATCCGGACAGTGGTGCACGTCGAACACCTGATCGCACGTGCGGCAGAGGAAGTGGTGGTGATGCGGCCCGCCGGCCAACTCGTACCGAAGCCCACCGCCCGGAAGCTCGACTTCCGACAGCCACCCTTCGGCGACGAGGGCCTTCACGTTCCGATAGACGGTCGCGATCCCGAGCGACGGCACGATCCGCCGGCCGTGCTCGAGGACCTCATCCGCCGTGAGGGGGCGCGCGACGCTCATGAACACGTCCCGAATCGCCCTGCGTTGACGGGTGTCTCGTTGCATTGGCAGTCTACCCGGACCAGAGGGGACGGTCGGCGTCAGCTTCGTTGATCCGTGGGCTCCTCTTCGTCACATACCGCGCACGCGCCCGCGCCGGCCTGGCAGATGCGGGCGCCCTGAAAAAGCGCGCCTGCGAGGACCAGGCTGCCGGCGGTCGACGTCCCGGTCTCGGGCAGCGGCTCGAGCCAACCGGCGAGGGAGGCGAACCAGAGTGCGGTCCCCCCCGCGAAGATGAGCAGCACCGCCGCGTTCCTGCGGGCCGGGCCCAGGGCGAGCATGACCGCGCCGAGGACGAAGGTCCCGGCCCAAACCGCTCGCTCGACGCCCTCGGAGAGCGCAAGCGCGGGTGCCGCCGCGACGAGAAACGGCGTGAGCGCACAGTGCACGCCGCACCAGACCGCGGCGCACGCCACCACGCGCGATCCCGAAGCCAGAGACGCACCCGACGAGACCCTCGACGGGGCCGTTGCGAGAGTTGCGAGAGAGTTTTTCATCAGGGCGTGATGATAATGGATTATCAATCGCGTGTCACGAAATCCGCGTCACGGCGGCTGCCCGCCGGCCCCGGGGGACGACCCCGCGTGTGCGCGCGACGCCGGGGCCGTCAGCTTCCCGCGGGAACGGGCCTTCCGACGAAGCGCAGCACGACGATGACCGTGCCGATCCCCAGCAGGTGGGCGATCCAGGGCGACAGTCCGTAAGACGTCCCCACATGGCCGAAGAGCATCGCGGCCACCGCGACGACGAGCGCGTAGGGAAGTTGCGTTCGCACGTGGTCCATGTGGTCGCACGCCGACGCCATCGAGCTGAGCACGGTCGTGTCGGAGATGGGCGAGCAGTGGTCCCCGAAGATCGACCCGGCGAGGACCGAACTGATCGAACTCACGAGCAGCTCGCCGCCTCCGGCCTCGAAGCCCGTGGCGCCGCCGAGGGCGACGATAAGCGGGACCACGAGCGGGAGCAGGATGGTCATCGTGGCCCACGAGGTGCCGGTGCAGAAGCTGACGATCGCGGCCGTCACGAAAGTGATGACCGGGACGAGTTCCGGCGCGAGGTTGCCTTCGAGGATCTGGGTCAGGTACGGCGCCGTCGCGAGCTGACTCGTAACCTCGCCGAGCGACCACGCGAGGGTGAGGATGACGAACCCCATCGTCATCGCCCGGATGCCGGCGAGCCAGCCGTCGAGCGCCTGGCTCAGCGTCAGGATGCGCTGCGTCACTGCCAGCCCGATCGCGACCAGGCAGCCGGCGAGCGAACCCCACAGGATCGCCTTGAACGGGTCCGCCGCGCCGAACGTGTCCCAGAGCGAGGCCGGCCCCACGGCACCGCGGCCGTCGAAATACAGCCCGAAAAGGACCGTCAGGACCACCGTCAGCACGGGGATCGCCGCATTGTACCAGCGCAGGGGCACGCCCTCCGGCGCATCGAGTCCCGTCTCCTCGGAGTTCACCATCAGCTGCGACCCCGGCCGGAAGACGCCGCCGCCGGTGCGTGCCCTCACCTCCGCTCCGTGCATGGGGCCGAAATCCCGCTGCGAGGCGATCACCGCCGCGACCATGAACAGGGCGAGGATGGGATAGAAGAGGTACGGAATGCTGCTCAGGAAGACCGTGAAGGGGCTCGCGGAGGCGAGCGCCCCGGCCAGCGCGGGGTCGGCGGTCTGCTCGGCGGCAATCCGGAGTCCGTCGCGGATCAGCGAGATCTCGAAGCCGACCCACGTCGACACGAAGGCGATCGTGACGACGGGGGCGGCCGTCGAATCCACGAGATAGGCCAGCTTCTCCCGCGAGACCTTCAGCTTGTCCGTGACGGGGCGGAACGTGTTCCCGACGATGAGCGTGTTCGCGTAGTCGTCGAAGAAGATGCCCACGCCTGCGAAGAAGGTGGCGAGTTGCGCGCGGCGCGGCGTGGTGGCCAGCGGCCGCAGGGCTTCGACGATCCCGCGCGTGCCCCCGGAGCGCGAGATTACCCCCACCATCGCGCTCAGCAGCGCGGAGAACATGAGGATCGAGGCGTTGTCCGTGTCGGCGAGGGAAGGGACGATGAACGTGTCCACGGTGCGGCCCAGCCCGGCGAGCGGGTCGAGGCCGGCGATGAAGAATCCGCCCAGCCAGATGCCGAAGAAGAGCGACACGACGACGTGGCGGAAGATGAGCGCTAGGGCGATGGCGATGATCGGCGGAAGGAGGCTGACCCAGCCCGGGAATTGCGGCGGATCCACGCTTGCACTCGCCGACCCCCCATCCGACGTCATCTCCACGGAGAGCGGGAGGGCCCCTTCCGCGGCCCGCAGCCCGCTGACGGAGGTCTCGGAGCGGATGGGCAGATCGCCGGCGGCGAGTTCGCGTCCCGAGGCGGATCTCACGCGATAGCGGGCGTTCTCCCCGTCTTCCGTGTGGAGTGTGAGAGAGAAGGGAACGTTCGTGAGGACGACGGCGGGCCCCTCCACGTTGAGCGAGGGGCCGTCCTGCGCGAAGACGGCGCCGGGGAGAGAGGCGGACAGGACGAGCACCGGCAACACAAGCCACCGTCCGGCGTGCCGGAAGATGTCGGATCGTATGCGCATGCCCGAACCTACCGGGGCGATCTCGCGAGGGTCAACGCAGGTCGACGCGCAGGTCGACGCGGGGAGAGGGGATGCGGGCGACGTTGATCGCGGCAGGGGGGCGATCTATACTCCCGCCCGAGGGGGCCGCCCGAGCAGCCACGGCTGCCGGCGCCGAGCCGCGCGACGGATCGAGCGAAGCCGAGACGACACTGACGCACAACGTCCTCGACGAGGCCGCTGCCCGAGGGCTCCTTGCCGAGCTTTCCGCGCAGCTTGACCGGGCGATCGAGCCCGACGCCCGCCTCATCCTCATCGGCATCCACCGCCGCGGCGATTCGATCGCGGCCGAGATAGGCCGTCACCTCGAGCCGACGCGCGGCGCCGTTCCCATCGGTTCGCTCGACATCACGCTCTACCGCGACGACTTCGGGCAGGTCGGCGCGCTCCCTCTCGTCGGGACCACCCGCATCCCGGAGTCCATCGAAGATGCGCACATCGTCATCGTCGACGACGTGCTTCACACCGGACGAACGATCCGGGCCGCGCTCCGGGAGCTGTCGGACTTCGGGCGGGCGCGCCGGATCCAGCTCTGCGTTCTCGTGGACCGCGGGGGACGCCAGCTCCCGATCCAGCCCGACTACGTCGGCCGCGTGATCGAAGTCGGCCCTAACCAGGACGTGGCGGTGCGCGTCGCGGACACGGACGGCGACTGGGGCGTCGACATCGTCGCCCTGCCCGCCGCTCCGGAGGCGGGGGCATGACGACCCAGGGGCGGGAGCTCGAGTTCGGAAAGGACCTCATCGGACTCGAATCCCTCACGGGGGGCCAGATCGAGGCGATTCTCGATACCGCGGAGCCCTTCAAGGAGATCAGCGAGCGCAAGATCAAGAAGGTGCCGGTCCTCCGCGGACAGACGATCGTCAACCTCTTTCTCGAACCCTCGACCCGGACCCGCATCAGCTTCGAGTTCGCGCAGAAGCGACTCTCGGCGGATACGGTGAACATCTCCTCCGCGGGCTCGTCCGTGCAGAAGGGCGAGACGCTCGTCGACACGGCGCGCAACCTCGAGGCGATGAGGATTCACATGGTCGTCGTGCGTCACGGATCGTCCGGCGCGGCGAAGTTCCTCGCGGACCGGATTCCCTCCAACGTCATCAACGCCGGCGACGGTCAGCACGAGCATCCCACACAGGCGCTCCTCGACCTGTTGACGATCCGGGACCGGTTCGGGGCCATCGCGGGCCGGCGCGTGTGCATCGTCGGCGACATCCTCCACTCCCGAGTCGCGCGCTCGAACATCTGGGGCCTCCTGAAGTGCGGGGCCGACGTCGCCGTGTGCGGGCCGCGCACGCTGATCCCGGCCGGGATCGAGGAGCTGGGCGTGCAGCGGCTGGACTCGATCGAGGAGGCGATCGAATGGTGCGATGTGCTCTACGTGCTGCGGCTTCAGCTCGAACGGATGGAGGGCGGCTACGTCCCCTCGCTGCGCGAGTACAACCGGGTGTTCGGCGTCAGCTCGGAGCGCCTCGGCCGCGCGGGTGACGAGATGATCGTCCTCCACCCCGGGCCCATGAACCGGGGCGTCGAGATCGACTCCGATGTGGCGGACGGTCCGCGCTCGGTGATCCTCCCGCAGGTGACGAACGGGGTCGCCGTGCGGATGGCCGTCCTCTATCTGCTCGCGGGCGGACGTCCGGAGTGGGCCGAAGACGCCAAGGGGGCGGGGCCGTGAGCGGGTCGCTCCTTCTCGCCGGCGGCCGGGTGATCGATCCCTCCTCGGGGCTGAACGAGGTGCGGGACGTCCTCGTGCGGGATGGACGGATCGAAGCGGTCGAGCAGGGCCTGGCGGGGCCGGAGGGCATCCCCCGGGTCGAGGCGCGGGGACTCGTCGTCGCGCCGGGGCTGATCGACGTGCACGTCCACCTGAGGGAGCCGGGCGCCGAGCACAAGGAGACGATCCGCACGGGCGCGCAGTCCGCGGCGGCGGGCGGCTTCACGACGATCTGGGCGATGCCGAACACGGATCCGCCGCTAGACGACCCCGCGGCGGTCGGCTTCGTGCGGGAAGAGGCGCGGCGCTGGGCCCGGAAGGGGGAGGGCGGGGCGCGCGTGAGTCCCGTGGCCGCCGCCTCGCTCGGCCTCGCCGGAGAGCAGATGACCGAAATCGGCGGCCTCGTCGAGGCGGGCGCGGTCGCGGTCACCGACGACGGACACCCGATCCACGACCCGGCGCTCATGCGGCGCCTGCTCGAGTACACGCAGTCCTTCGGGATCCCCGTCCTTCAGCATGCGGAGGACATGGCGCTCTCGGCGGGAGGGGTGATGAACGAAGGCGCCGTGGCCACCGCGCTCGGCCTGCGCGGGATCCCGAACGCCTCGGAGGCCACGATCGTCGCGCGGGACATCTATCTCGCGAAACTCACCGGCGGGCACGTACACGTTCAGCACGTCTCGACCCGCGAAGCGGTCGAACTCATCCGCGCCGCCCGCGAGCGCGGCGTGCGGGTAAGCGGCGAGGCCTCACCTCACCACATGGCGCTGACGGAAGAGGCGGTGCGCGGCTATCGCACGGAGGCCAAGATGAACCCGCCGCTCCGGTCTGCGGCCGACCGCCTGGCGGTGCGGCAGGGGCTCATCGACGGGGTGCTGGAGTGCGTGGCCACGGACCACGCCCCGCACCACTACGAGGAGAAGGAACGCGAGTTCGACGATGCGCCGTTCGGCATCGTCGGTCTCGAGACCGCGCTCGCCGTGTGCATCGGCGAACTCGTGAAGCCGGGGGATCTCCCGCTCTTCGATCTAGTCGAGCGGATGTCCACGGCGCCAGCCCGGTTGATGGGGATCGAGGGCGGCACCCTGCGCCCCGGCAGTCGAGCGGACATCGTCCTCTTCGATCCGGAGGAGGAGTGGACGGTCGACCCCGCGAGCTTCCGCTCGAAGAGCCGGAACACGCCCTTCATCGGGTGGGAGGTGACGGGACGCGTGAAGCGCACGATCGTCGGCGGCGAGACCCGCTACCACGACTGACCCGCGCCGACCTGACGGCGCCGGCCTGGCGGGCCGTGGCAGGACCCCGCGGTCAGGCGGAGCGGGACGCTACCCCAGGCTGTTGACGTGCCGGGCCGCTCGCGCCTTCTGACGGGCGGCGGCGTTTGCCTTGATGACGTTTCGGCGGGTCGCTCTGTCGAGAATGCGGTACAGTTCGGACAGCGCCGGCGTGGCCTCGTCCGGCGACTTCGTCGCGAGGAGGTGCTTCGTCCTCGTCCGGATCTCGGACCGCACCTGGCGGTTCCGGAGTCTCCTCGCACGCGACTGGCGCAGCCGCTTCTTCTGACTCTCGTTATTCGGCATTCGATTCCTTCTTTTTTCTTCCCCGTGCGGCGGTCGGCGAGGCGGTTCGCAGACGGCCGCTCCGATCCGTCCGAAAATCAACACGGAAACATACGAGACTTGCCCGATACCTCCAACTCGGAATGACCGGCGGAACGTCCGGCGGAACGCATGTGTCGGGGGTACGCGCCGCGGGATGCCCGTGCTACATTGGGCACGGACCGGTCGGCGATCCTCGGTTTCCGCCGGCCCGAGCGCGCAGGGAGGTTTCTTGACGGCGGTTCCCAATCGACTTCCAAGCCAGCGGGCGGCGCAGCCGTTCGTCGTGGAGCTCGACCGGTTTCAGGGTCCCCTGGATCTCCTCCTGCACCTCATCCGGTCGCAGGACATCGACATCTTCGATATCCCGATCTCCACCATTACCCGGCAGTTCCAGGAAGCCCTCACCGAGGGCCTTGATCGCGTGGAGCTCGATCGCGCCGGGGAGTTTCTGGAGCTCGCCGCGACCCTCGTCCACATCAAGGCGCAACTCCTGCTGCCGGGGCGCAGCGACACGGAATGGGAAGATGATCCCCGGGCCGAACTCGTGCGGCGCCTCCTGGAGTACGAGCTGTTTCAGGAGGTTGCGCGGACTCTGGGCGCGGCCGAACTGGAGCGGCGGCGACACATGTCGAAGGGCTTCCTGCCTCCGCGACCGCCGCGCGAGGCCGAGGACCTCGAACTCGCGACGACGCTCGGCGACTTCCTGGCGGTGCTCGGCGATATCCGGGCCGCGGATCCCGCGACGGCGCACGTCGCCCCCATTCGCATCGTCCCGGTCGAGGACAAGATCGTCGTCATCCGACGTCTGCTGGGCGAGAGCCGTCGGGTGCCGTTCAACCGGCTATTCGATTCGTGGCAGGAGCGGCAGCACGTCGTCGCGGCGCTGCTCGCCTGTCTGGAGCTCGCCAGACAGCAGCTCCTGAGGCTCGAGCAGGTGAAGCGATTCGGGGCGATCTGGCTGTTCGGACCCCGCTCGCGGGATAACGGGGGAGAGGGAACGGCGTGAGTCCCGAGCAGATCGTGGAAGCCGCCCTGTTCGCGAGTCAGACGCCGCTCACCGCCCGCGAACTCGCCCGGGCGGACGACGCGCTCGACGTCCGGCGCGTCCGGGAGGCGCTCGCCGCGCTGCGCGAGCACTACGACACGGACGGACGGGCCTTCCAGGTCTACCAGCTGGGGGACGGATTCCAGATTCTCACGCGTCCGGAGTTCGTGCCGTACCTCGAGCGGTTCGAGTCGGTGCCCCGGCCTCCGACGCTTTCCCGGGCCGCGCTCGAGACGCTCGCGATCATCGCGTACCGGCAGCCCATCGGTCGGATCGAGGTCGAGGAGATTCGCGGCGTGGCGTCCACCTCGGTGCTGCGCACGCTCCAGGACTGGGAGCTGATCGAGATCGTGGGGCGGGGAGAGGGGCTCGGGCGGCCGCTCCTTTACGGGACGACACCCCGTTTTCTGGATCACTTCGCCCTGCAGTCGCTGGAGGATCTCCCGGCGCCGGAGGAGCTGTCCGTGGCGCTCGTGCGCACGGAACCGGAGGCGTTCACCGATGGCGCGCCGCCGCCGGAAGAACGCGCCGACTAGCTGCGCGAGCAGCGGACGGCTCATGCGACTGCAGAAGTATCTTGCCAGGGCAGGGGTGGCTTCCCGTCGTGGGAGCGAGGATCTCATTGTCAGCGGCCGCGTCCGCGTGAACGGCGAAGTCGTGACGAAGCTCGGGACCACGGTGGATCCGGACTCCGCCCACGTCGAAGTGGACCGCCGCCGCATCCGCCTGAAGCCGGCGCTCTGGCTGGCGCTCAACAAGCCGCCGGGGTACACCTGCACGCGGCATGATCCCCGCGGGCGCCCGATCATCTACGACCTGCTCCCCGCCGAGGTCCGCCACCTGCCTCACGTCGGCCGGCTGGATTTCATGAGCGAGGGTCTCCTCCTCCTGTCGAACGAAGGGGATGTCGTGCACCGGCTCCTCCACCCCCGGACCGGGATCGAGCGGGTCTACCATGCGGAACTGCGCGGGCCCGTGACCGCGGGGCTGCCGGATCGGCTGCGGGCCGGCGTGGCGCTCGAGGACGGACCCGCGCGCGCCCGCCGCGCTCGCTGGATCACGCTTCCGCATGCGTCGTCGCCCACCGTCGAGATCGTCCTGGCGGAAGGAAGAAACCGGGAGATTCGACGCATGCTCGCCTCGCTCGGCGTCACGCTGCGGACGTTGCGCAGGACCTCGTTCGGTCCAATCCGGCTGGGCACTCTGGCAGCGGGAGCGACCCGTGAGCTGTCTCCGAAGGAGCGGGCGGCGCTCGAACGTGCGGCAGCCCCCGCTTGCTCCGGGGCGGTTCGGGAGTGAACATCGGGCGGCTGGCAGACCGACCATCACCGCGACAGCGAGAAGGCGCATGAACGGAGAAGCCGGGACGGCCCAACGGATCTCGGGAGAGGATCTCGAGACCCAGCAGGCCGCGATCCGTGAGGCGGGGACCTTCGTGGCCGAGGTTCGAAACGAACTGGGCAAACGAATCGTCGGACAGCACGCTCTCCTCGACCGCGTTCTCATCAGTCTCCTCACGGGTGGCCATATCCTGCTCGAAGGTGTTCCCGGGCTCGCGAAGACGCTCACCGTCAGCACACTCGCCGAGGCGATCCACACTACGTTCCGGCGCATCCAGTTCACGCCGGACCTGCTGCCCGCCGACGTCGTGGGCACGCTCGTGTGGGAGGAGAAGACAGGCACCTTCACTCCGAAACGGGGGCCGATCTTCGCGAACATCGTCCTCGCCGACGAGATCAACCGCGCGCCCGCCAAGGTCCAGTCCGCCCTCCTGGAGGCGATGCAGGAGCGGCAGGTGACGATCGGCGAAGAAACGCATCCGCTCCCCGTGCCGTTCCTCGTCATGGCCACGCAGAACCCCATCGAGCACGAGGGGACGTACCCGCTTCCCGAGGCGCAGGTGGACCGGTTCATGTTCAAGACCCGGGTCGGCTACCCGTCGCCCGAGGAGGAGCGGTCCATCATGCGGCTCATGGCGGGAGAGGATCCGCCGCCGATCGAGGCCGTCGTGGAGCCGGACCGCATCCTCGCCGCGCGCGCCATGCTTCCGGCGATCTACGTGGACCGCCGACTCGAGGACTACATCCTCCAGCTCGTGCTCGCGACGCGTGAGCCCGCGGCCCACGGCCTCGCGCAGTTCGTGGACTGGATCGAATTCGGAGCCTCGCCGCGCGCCACGATCTTCCTCGCGAGAGCCGCCCGCGCGCACGCCTTCATCGAGGGTCGAGCCTTCGTGGTTCCGGAGGACGTCAAAGCGATCGCCCGCGATGTCCTTCGGCATCGGCTCGTCCTGACCTTCCAGGCGCAGGCGGAACAGATCGATGCCGATCACATCCTCGACCATCTCCTGGAGACCGTGCCGGTGCCGTGAGGCTGCCCGACTTCCTGTGGCGCCCGCGACGGCCGGCGCCGCCGGCCGACTCCGGCGCCGCGTCGAAAGAAGTTCGGCGGCTGGAGTTGAAGAGCCGGCGGTTCATGGACAACCCGGCTCTTGGACCTTACCCGTCGCTCTTCCGTGGACACGGCATCGAGTTTTCCGAAGTCCGCGAGTATCAGCCGGGCGACCCGTTCCAGGCGATCGACTGGAAGGTGACCGCCCGCATGCGCCGCCCCTACGTGAAGCGTTTCGTGGAGGAACGGGAACTCGCCGTCCTCCTCGTCGTCGATGTCTCCGCCTCGAACGAGTTCGGCACGCGGAAGGCGCTGAAGCGCGACCTCGTCGCGGAGGTGGCGAGCACCCTGGCCCTCGCGGCGATGCGCGCGGGAGACCCGGTGGGCATGCTCCTCTTCTCCGACCGGATCGAGCGCTACGTGCGGCCGGCACGGGGCCGCAACCGCAACCTCCGCCTCCTGCATGAACTGGTTTCCGTCCAGCCGGAGGGGAAGGGGACGGACCTCGACCTCGCGCTCGTCACAGCGGCGCGCATGTTGACCGTCCGCTCGCTCGTGTTCGTGATCTCGGATTTCGTGGGCGCCGGGAACCTGGCCCGCCCGCTGCTGGGGCTCTCGGGTCGCCACGACGTCGTTGCGCTCGCGATCGACGACCCCGCCGAAACGACGATCCCCGCAGCGGGCTGGGTGGAAGTCGTGGACCCCGAAACGGGCGACCGCGCCGTGGTCGACCTCGGAGACGCGGCGCTTCGGCAGCGGCTCGCGGAGCACGCGACCACGGGAGCGCGGGCGCTGGAACGGCTGTGCGCGCACTGCCATGTCGACCTCATGCGGCTGCGGACCGACACCCCGTACGAGTCCCGGCTCTCCGGCTTCTTCGCAGCCCGCGGCCGGCGGAGGCTTCGGTGAGGTGGTCCCGGTGTGCGGTCCGGATCGCCCTCGGCCTGGGGCTGGGGTTCGGCCTGGGGCCAGGGTTCGGCCCGGGGCCGGGGTTCGTCCCGGATCTGGCCGCCCAGGCCGCAGTCGACCTCGAGGCGACGGTCCTCCCTTCGTCCGTCCGGGTCGGCGAGGAGTTCACGGTCCGCCTCATCGTCGGGCAGGAGAGATCCGGAGAGGTTCGCTTCCCCGCGCTCATCGACGGGCCGGAGTCGATCGAGCAGACGGGACCGGTGCAGATCCGGTCTGTCGAAGAGGGTCGGCGCTGGGAAGCGGAGTACCCGATGCGCGCGTGGCGCGCGGATACGCTCGTGATCCCGCCGGTGGAGGTGGAACTCGCCGCCGCCGGCGGCGTGGTCCGTCGGCTGCAGCCCCCACCGGTCCCCGTCGCGAGCGTGCTCCCGGCCGCGGAGGATCCGCTCGAGCTGAGGGACCCGCGTCCCCTCCTGAGTCTGCGGGCGCTGCCCTGGTGGCTGCTCCTGCTCGCTGCGGCGCTCGCGGCACTCGCCTGGTGGACCTGGGGCCGCCGCCG
>VXMR01000111.1 GCA_009841005.1 Gemmatimonadales bacterium | reverse complement strand
TCGGCCGTGCGCACTGCCGACACGCGGTGAGAGACGATGATGGAGGTGCGCCCGGACATGTATTCGCGCAGCGCCTCCAGGATCGCGGTTTCCGTCTCCGAATCCACGGCCGACAGCGCGTCATCCAGGATGAGGACCGGCGCGTCGCGGTGGACCGCCCTGGCCAGCGTGGCACGCTGTTTCTGTCCGCCCGAGAGGTTGATGCCGCGCTCGCCCAGGCGCGTGTCGATCCCATCGGGAAGGACGGCCAGCGTCTTCTCCAGTTGCGAGACGTCGAGCGCGCTGCGGAGTTCGTCCGAGACCGGTTCCCCCGCGTCCGTACCTCCGTACCGGAGTTCGATGTTCATCCTCAGCCGCATGCTGAACAGGAACGGCTCCTGCGGCACGAAGGCCATCGCGTCGCGCAGCGAGCCGAGGTCGAGTTCCCGGATATCGACGCCATCCAGACGAATCGTCCCCGCCGTCACGTCGTAGAGTCGGGGGATGAGCGCGGCCAGCGTGGATTTGCCGCTCGCGGTCGCGCCGACAATGGCGACCGTCTGCCCGGGTTCGATGCGGAAGGAAATGTTCCGCAGCACTTCGCGCTCCGTTTCCGGATAGCGGAAGGAAACGTCGTCGAACTCCAGCGCGCCCCTCACCGACGCGAGCGGGACCGGAGACTCCGGATCCCGGACGGCGGGAACGATATTGAACAGTTCGTTGAGGCGGCCCATCGAGGCCGCGCCGCGCTGGAAGAGGTTCGTGACCCAGCCGAGAGCGATCATGGGCCACATCAGCATCGTGAGGTAGAAGGAGAAGGCGACGAAATCGCCGAGGGTGATGGCGCCGCGGATGACCTGTCCTCCCCCGAACCACAGGACGACGACCGCGCCGACGCCCGTGAAGAACATGAGTGATGGATGGAACAGCCCCCACACGCGGGCGAGCGAGAGATTGCGCGACTTGTAGTCACGGTTGAGCGTCGCGAAACGTCGGGTCTGAGCCTCCTCGCGCACGTACGCCTTCACGATGCGGGTCCCCGCCAGGTTCTCCTGGGCGAAGTTGGAGATCTCCGAGAACTGGGCCTGGATCCTCTCGAAGCGCTCATGAATCTGCCGGCCGAAGAGGAACACGATGGGGGGGAGGACGACCATCGGGATCATCGCCCAGAGCGTGAGCATGGGATCGATCCAGATCATGAGCCCGAGGGCCAGCGTCGCGACGGTGGCCGTGTTCACCGCGTACATGATCGCGGGTCCGGCGACCATGCGGACCGCCTGGACGTCGTTCGTCGAGCGGCTCACGAGATCGCCCGTGCGCCAGGCATCGAAGAACTGCGGCGGAAGCCTGAGAAGGTGCGCGAAGAGGGCGCTCCGGATATCCGTCTCCATGCGGCGGCTGAGCCCGTTGAGGAGCTTGCGCATCCAGAATCTCGTCGCGCCGGCCACGACGGAAATCGCCGTGAGCACGAGAGCGTAGCGCAGGATGAGGTCGGGGCGGAGTTCCCTTTCCAGCGCATCGACCGCCATCTTCAGCACCCATGGGCCCGCGACCGTGAACAGATTGCTCACGATCACGAGCGTAAGCCCGACCGCGATACCCAGGCGGTACGGGCGGAAGTAGGGCAGCAGCGCTGTGAGCGATCTCAAGATGTCTCCGCGGGAGCTGGCCGGGCGTTTATTCTGCGGGGCGCACGGTTCGAACGTATGCGCGGGTTGCAGGCCGTACAACGACACGGGGGAAGGAACACGATGGAACGGACGACGTCGGCGACTCTCGTTGCACTCGGCGCGATGACCACGATGGTCGTGGGCTGCGCGCCGGAAATCGGCCCTGGCGCGGAGGGGGGCGCGGCGGCGAGCGATGCGGCCGCGGCGCCCGCGTCGCCTGTGCGGCGGGCGCCGACCCCGCCCGTGGCCGGCCGGGCGGTGGCCGAGCCGGGCGGCGCGCCGGAGATGACCTATACGATGGTGACGGTTCAGACCGGCGCGGAGCTGGAGGTCGAGATCATGGATCCGGTCCGGCCGAACGAGCTCCGACCCGGGGACGCCTTGAAGTTCGGCGTGACGCGGCCGCTCATCGAGAACAACATGGTCCTGGTGCCGCTGAACTCGCTCGTCAACGGCGAGATCACGGCGGTCGAGGCCGCGGCCGAAGACGGCGACGATGGTGAAGCCGTCGCGGACGGCGAACGCGTGATGGTGAAAGTTCGCTTCGTCGATGTCTTCTTCAACGGCGAATCCTGGCCCATATCGGCGTCGGTGGTGGAGATCATGCCCGGGCCGGGAGGCGGCGCGCCGGTCGGAGGGGTGGCCCGCACGAACCTGGGCCGCGTCCTCGCCGGTGGCCGCCAGGGCGCCGTCGCGGGCGCCGCGGCGGGTGCCGTGGGGGGGTCCGCCATCCTCCTCGCGGCCGACGGAGCCGAGCCGGCGCTGCCGGTCGGGACGATCCTCCGGCTGCGGCTGGACGAGCCCCTGGTGTTCGGGCTTCCAAACATCGGAGGATGAAATCGACGCCGGCGTGGGCGCCCTGTCAGAGACCGATTTTCGGACACTCGGGTTCGAGCGGGCATTCCCCGCATCGCGGGGCTCTCGCGAGGCAGAGCGAACGGCCGAACGTGATGAGCAGCATGTGCATGCGGAAGCGCTCGGAGGGAGCGACGGTCCGCGAGAGGGCGGTGTAGGTCACGTCGGCGGAAGCCCGCGGCTGGACCCACGCCAGCCGCCGTGCGATCCGGAGGACATGCGTATCGACCGGGAGCACGGGCCGGCGGAGCGAGAAGCAGAGTACGCACGCGGCGGTCTTCACCCCGACTCCCCGGAAGGTCGTGAGATAGGCGATCGCCTCCTCGTCGCTCATCTCCTCGAGGTGGTCGAGCGTGATCCGCCCCACCTCGGCCCGGAGCCGCTCGAGAGCGGCGTGGATGGCCGGCGCCTTCTGGTTTGCGAGGCCGGCGACGCGCACCGCGTCCTCAAGTTCGGCCGGCGTTGCCCGAAGCACGGATTCCCACGAGATCGGCCCCGCCGGAGACGCTCCGTCCGCCTCTTCCCCGACTTCCCCTGCCGGATACCGCGCCGCGAGAGTTCGCCAGGCGCGGTCCCGATTCTCGTCGGTCGTCGACTGACTGAGGATCGTGAGGACGAGTTCATCGAGAGGGGCGAGGCGGGGCTTGTCGGGGACGGGGAAGCGCTCGGCAAGATGCCTGAGGACGAGGTCGGTCCCCGGACTCCGCGTCGCCTGAGAGCCGGAACTCACGTGGCGCGTCTCTCCTCTTCGAACCGGTGTGACTCCCGCCCTCCGGGCGAACCTTCTACGTTTGCGCCAAATGTACCCGGACGCCGCGAACTCCAGCAACGAGCCGCAGGGCTCCCGAGGACCTGACGCTTGGATCCCCGCCTGACCGAGGGGCGCAACCCGCGCACCCGCGCCATCGATCGCGCGGACAGCGCAACCATCGTCCATACGATACAGGCGGAAGATCGCGTGGTGCCGGAGGCCGTCGCCTCGCAGGCCGATGCGCTCGCACGCGTCATTGATGATGTGGTGGAGCGCTTCCGTCGCGGCGGGCGTCTCATCTACGTTGGCGCGGGGACGAGCGGCCGCCTCGGCGTGCTCGACGCGGCGGAGTGTCCACCCACGTTCGGCGTCGACCCGGGCCTCGTGGAGGCGATCATCGCGGGGGGCTCCGGCGCGCTCGTGCGAAGCGCCGAGGGTGCGGAGGATTCCCGAAGGGGGGGCGGTGACGCGGTGCGGGCGTTCGGCGTCTCGCCCGCGGACCTCGTGCTCGGGATTGCGACGTCGGGGACCACGCCGTACGTGCTCGGGGCGCTGGCGGAGGCGGCGGCGCGAGGGGCGGGGACGGCGTTTCTCGGCTGCACGGCACCGCCCACGGAGGTCACGGACGTGGCGGACCACCTCATCCTGCCACTCGTGGGGCCCGAAGTCATCGCGGGCTCGACCCGCATGAAGGCGGGGACGGCGACGAAGCTCGTGCTGAATACGATCACCACGGGGGCGATGATCCGCAGTGGCCGCGTGTTCGAGAACCTCATGGTCGACCTGCGGGCGCGGTCCGCGAAGCTGGTCGACCGCGGGCTCCGCATCTTCACTACACTCACGGGGGCGTCGCGCGAGGAAGCGCGCGGCGCGCTGATCCTCACGGGCGGCGCGGTGAAGACGGCGCTCGCAATGCATGCGTTGCGCGTCGACCGCGCCCTGGCCGAGCGATACCTGGACTGTGCGGACGGCTTTCTGGGCGTCGCGGTCGAGCGCTTCGGCGGCCCGGAGCGTCCATGCTACAGCGGCTACCCGGCGGCGCCGGGCTGGCCCGACGGTGCGGCGCTGCTCGCGCGGCTGAGCGAGGCGCCAACTCGTCTCGTCGCCGCGCGAGCGGCCGGCGCGGCGGCCGAAGCGGCCGGACAGCGCATCGCGGCGCGTCGAACCGCGTGGACGCCGGGCCAGCACGCCGCGCACCTGGCGGATTTCGAGCGAAACGCCGTGCGGCCGCGGGTCGAGCAGTGGGTCGCGGCCGCCGACTCTGGAGGGTCTCGCCCGACATTCGAGGACTGGACCGCGGACGCCCCTCCGTCCGAAAGCGGCTTCGAGGCCGGGACCGCCGGTTTTTCCGCGGAAAGGGCCCGCACCGTGGCGGCCGTGGCCGAGGGTGCGGAGCCGGTCGCCGCGGCCCTCGCCCGTCGCGCCCGCGTCGGCTCCGAGACGCTGACGCTGTATCAGTTTCTGCGGGGCATCGCACAGCACGACGCGGCGCACGAAACGAGGCTGCGGGAGCGCGTGCACCCGGCACTGCTGGCCCGGGCGGACGCATGACCCTCTGGGTCGGCGTAATGTCGGGGACTTCGCTGGACGGCATCGATGTCGCCGTCATCGAGGCGGCGGGCGACGGCGAGCGGCCGACGGACTGGCGCGTCGTCGCCTTCGAGACGGAAAGCTACGACATCGCCGCGCGCGCACGGATCGCCACGGCCATCACCTCGGGGAGCGCCGCGGCGATCTGCGCGCTCGACTTCGAGCTGGGCGAGAGGATCGGCGCGGCCGTGAACCGGACGCTGGCTTCCGCCTCGCTCCGGCCGGCGGACATCGAAGCCATCGGCAGCCACGGCCAGACCGTGTGGCATGAGCCTCCTGCGGGCGCCCGGGGAGGGTCGACGCTGCAGCTCGGCCAGGCGGCGGTCATCGCCGAGCGCACCTCGTGCGCGGTCGTGTCGGACTTCCGGGTCCGGGACGTGGCGGCGGGCGGGGAAGGCGCGCCCCTCACGGCCTATACCGACTGGCTCCTCTTCCGTGCACCGGAATCACGCGCGATTCAGAACATCGGCGGCATCGGCAACGTGACGGCGCTCCCCGCCGAGTGCAGTGGAGCAACGCCGCAGGCCTACGACACCGGTCCCGGGGTCGTGCTCATCGATGGCGCGGTCGAGTGCCTCACGGAAGGGCGATCCCGCTTCGATCTCGACGGAGGCATGGCGCGGCGCGGCGCGGCGAGCGAAGACGCCCTCTCCGATTGGCTGAGCGATCCGTTCTTTCGCCGGCCCCCGCCCCGGTCCACGGGGCGCGAGCGCTTCTCTCGGGACCGGCTGCTGGAATGGCTGCGGAGGCACGCTGCGCTATCGCCCGAAGACACGATCGCCACCCTGACGGAACTCACCGCGCGCACGATCGCGGACGCCTACCGCTGGATCGAGGAGCCTCCCACGGCGTGCTACCTCTGCGGCGGGGGAGCCCGGAACCCGGTCCTCGCATCGCGGCTGGAGCGGCTGCTGGATCCCATGCCCGTCCGCGACCTGTCCGCCCTCGGCCTGGACGCGGACGCCCGCGAGGCCGTGGCCTTCGCGTTCCTGGCGCGACAGCATGTGCTCGGGTATCCCGCCAACGCCCCCTGGGCCACCGGCGCGCGCGGTCCCCGCCTGCTCGGAGTGCGGACCGCCGCGTGATCCGGCCCCACCTGGACCCGGCCCGGGTCGTCATCGAGGCGCTCCGGCTCGACCGCTGGTCTCCGGACGAAGTGGAGAGGCGTGCGGACCGGGCGCTCTCCCTCGGCGTGGGAGGGTTCATTCTGTTCGGCGGCGAAGCGGATCGCGTTGGTCGCCTGGTCGAACGGGTCCGCCACGACGCGGCGCGGCCGCTCTGGATCGGGGCGGACCTCGAGCGGGGCGCCGGTCAGCAGGTCCGCGGCCTGATCGAGTTGCCGCCGCCCGCAGCTCTCGCGGCGGTGCCGGATCCCGGCGCCGCAGTCTCCGCGGCCGGTCGCGTCACCGCTCGGGAAGCGCTGTCCGTCGGGATCAACTGGGTGATTGCACCGGTGCTTGATCTGGATTCGGAACCTGACAACCCGATCATCGCCACGCGCAGTTTCGGCGCGGATCCGCGGCGCGTCGGAGAGCTGGGCGTCCGCTGGATCGACGCCTGCCAATCCGCCGGAGCCGCGGCGTGCGCGAAGCACTTCCCCGGCCACGGCAGAACGACCGAGGATTCACATATCGGGCTGCCCTCGATCGATGCCGCCGCCGCACTCCTCGAGGAGGATCTGGCGCCTTTCGCGGCCGCCGCGGATCGGGTCGCAAGCGTGATGGTGGCACACGTCGCCTATCCGGCTCTCGGCGGCGAGCGGGCGGCGACGGTGGAGCCGAACATCGTCTCGGGACTCCTTCGCGGACGGTTGGGATTCGAAGGGGTCGTCACGACGGACGCGATGATCATGGGCGGCGCCGGCCCCGATGATGCGGACGCTGCCGTCGAGGCGGTGGCCGCGGGATGCGACCTCATCTGCTACCCGGCCGATGCCGGCGGGACGATCGCGTCGCTGACGCGGGCTGCCGACGACGCGCGCTTTGCCGCCAGGCTCGAGGAGGCCTTAACCCGCTCGGACCGGCACTGCCCGCCCTCCTCGCCGACGTCGCGGCCGGCGTTCGAGCCGGTCGCCTTCGCCCGGGATACGATCGTGGGGGATGTGGAGGTCGTGAGCGGCTGGACGCCGCAGGTGCCGACACGGGTCGTCGGCGTGTCGGACGACCCCGACGTCGGGCCGCCGGCGGGCCGGGCGGGACCGCTGGGCACGATCGTCGCCGACGAGCTGCGCGCGACCGGCTGGCGGATCACGGACAGCTCCGACGCCGGACAGTGCATCGTCGTGCTCGCCGCGACGCCCCGTGGCTGGAAGGGCCGCGGCGCGCCCGCGGCCGAAGTCGTTGAGCAGACGCGCGCCCTCATCCGCTCCGCACGCCGCGGCCTCGTCGTCCTGCTCGGCCACCGCCGCTGGCTTGATGTGCTCGGCGTCCCCGGCATCTGCGCGTGGTCCACCGAGACCGTGATGGAGCGGGCCGCCGCGGACTGGCTGCGCTCCGCGGCCACCGCGGCAGAGACGCGGCCCGGCGGGGCAGGCCGTTGAGTCCGGTCGACTGGTGGATCGTCGCGATCTACCTCGCGCTCACGTTCGGCGTCGGACTGTGGCTCTCGCGCCGGGCACGCGGGAGCATCGTCGACTTTTTCGTCGGGGGACGCGCGCTGCCGTGGTGGCTCGCAGGCACGTCGATGGCCGCGACCACTTTCTCGGTGGACACGCCGCTCTATGTCTCGGCCCTCATCGCGCGCCGGGGCATCGCCGGCAACTGGGAATGGTGGTCGTTCGGCCTCTCCCACCTCCTCCTCATCTACCTCTTCGCGCGTCTGTGGCGCCGCGCCGGGATCGTCACGGACGTGGAACTCACGGAACTTCGCTACGGCGGCCGCCCTGCCGCCGTCCTGCGGGCCACGCGCGCCTTCCTGTTCGCGGTGCCGATCAACTGCATCTCCATCGGCTTCGTCATGCTCGCCATGCGCAAGGTCGTCGAGGCTCTCGGGCTCCTCCCGGACCTCTCCGGCTGGGTGCCGGGGGACGAGCGCCTGTGGGCTGTCGTGGCCCTCTCCATCTTCGTACTCGCCTACGCGGGCATCGCCGGGCTGTGGGGGGTCGTCGCGACGGACTTCTTCCAGTTCTTTCTCGCCCTCTTCGGGGCCATTCTCGTGGCCGCCTTCGCGCTCGCGGAAATCGGGGGGATCGCGGAACTCAAGGCCCAGCTCGCGGCGGCGGGGCGGAGCGATGTCCTGGGGATGGTTCCCCGGCCGGGGTCCGAAGCCCTCCCGTTCGGGACCTTCCTCGCCTACCTCGGCATACAGTGGTGGGCGTTCCGCCGCTCCGATGGCGGGGGTGAATTCGTGCAGCGCCTCCTCGCCTGCCGCACCGAAGCGGACGCCGAGCGCGCCGCATGGTGGTTCGTGTGGCTTCACTACGTGGTCCGCGCGTGGCCGTGGGTGCTCGTCGGACTCGTGGCCGTCGTCGTCTTTCCGGATCTGGCCGATCCCGATCTGGGATACCCGATGCTCATGCTGCGCTACCTTCCCGCCGGCCTCCTGGGGCTCGTCGTCGCGTCGTTCTTCGCCGCCTTCATGTCGACCGTCTCGACGCAGATCAACTGGGGCGCGAGCTATCTGGTGAACGACCTCTATGCCCGCTTCATCGACCCGGACGCATCGGCCGCGAGACTCGTGTTGCTGGGCCGACTCGCCTCGGCCTGCATCGTTGCGGCCGCGACGGTTGCAGCGTTCTTCGCCAACGACATCGGGGCCCTCTTCCGTTTCATGATCGCAATCGGCACGGGGCCCGGAGCGGTGCTCATCCTGCGCTGGTTCTGGTGGCGGGTGAACGCCTGGGCCGAACTCGCCTCCATGCTCGCCGGTTTCGCCATTGCCCTCTGTTCCTATCTGCCGGCGTTCGGCGCGATGGAGTTCGGGACGCGGCTCGCACTGACCGCCTTCGGGTCGGCGGCGGTCTGGCTTCCCGTGATGTGGCTCACGCGCGCCGAGGACGAGGCGACCCTGCTGGAGTTCTATCGACGGGTACGACCCGCCGGGCCGGGCTGGCGCGCGATCCGCGAGCGCGCGGGCATCTCTCCCGACCTTCCCCTCCGCGAGGCGCTCCTGCGGACGGCCGGCGCAACGCTGCTCCTCTTCGGGGCGATGTTTGCGCTCGGCGGCACGCTGTTGCTCGAGCCACGGACCGCCGCCCTCTCCGTCGGCGTCGCCGCCCTGGGCGGAGGCGGGCTCTGGATCCTGCGCACCCGGCGGGCTCTCCCGTAGCGCGAAAGGCGGTTTCCCGGGGTTTCCTGGCTTGACCACAACATATGGTGTAGTTATCATCTGGAGGCCACCACATATAGCGGTACGTGTGGAAAAAACACGCATTTTGTGTGGAAAGGCTGTGGAGTCGTTGAAAACCTCACGATGATCCACAGCGATCGCATACGAAGAACCAGAAACGATGGGCGCGGGGTACGTCGATCTCCGCGCCCGTCAGGCTTCCCGGCCTAGGCCGGCATTCGACTCGCGCGGTCGTCGGGTCCCGGCCGAAGCCGGTTTTTTCCGCGGGTTGGCTTGATTTGTGGACGGTCGAAAACAGGAAGGCGGGGGGGCGGCAATGAATCCACCGGATGTGGCGGTGCGGGAGGGCGTGTCGACGAGCGCCCCGGTACGGGGTGAGATGCGGGTGGGATCCAATGCCAGGCCGGCCGACCTCGCCGAGCCCGGACTTGCCGAAAACGCGCGGACGGTGCTGGCGCGCCGGTACCTGAAGAAGAATGACCGCGGCGAGCCCATCGAGGGGCCGCGCGACCTCTTCTGGCGCGTGGCCGATGTCATTGCGTCGCAGGATGGCCGCTACGGGGCGACGGACGAGGAGGTCCTCGAGCGCACGGAGCGCTTCTATCACCTGATGGCCGACGGCATCTTCGAGCCGAACAGCCCCACGCTCATGAACGCCGGGCGTCCGCTCGGGCAACTCTCCGCCTGCTTCGTGCTTCCCGTTCCGGACAGTCTCGACGGCATCTACGAGACGCTGCGGGACATGGCCCTCATCCATCAGAGCGGAGGCGGCACCGGGTTCGGCTTCAGTCGCCTTCGTCCTTCCGGCGACGTCGTCAAGTCGACGATGGGCGTGGCGAGCGGCCCGGTCAGTTTCATGGAGGTCTACGACGCCTCGACCGAGGCCGTGAAGCAGGGCGGGACGCGACGGGGCGCGAACATGGGCATCCTGCGCGTCGATCATCCGGACATCCGCCACTTCATCGAGTGCAAGGCGGACAAGACCCGGATCACGAACTTCAACATCTCGGTCGGCGTCACCGACGCCTTCATGGCGGCGGTCCGGACGGGTTCGGACTACGATCTCATCAGCCCGCGGACCGGCGATGTCGTGGATCAGCTGAACGCCGAGGAGGTGTTCACGAGCGTCATCTCCAGCGCGTGGCGGAACGGCGAGCCCGGGGTCTTCTTCATCGACGAGGCGAACCGCTACAACCCGGTCCCGCACCTCGGCGACTACGAAGCCACGAACCCCTGCGGCGAACAGCCGCTGCTTGCCTACGACGTGTGCAATCTCGGCTCGATCAACGTGGGCTACTTCGTCGACGACCAGGGTCGGATCGACTGGGACGGGCTCGGCGAGGCCGTCCAGGAGTCGACCCGTTTCCTCGACAACGTCATCGATGCCAACCGCTACCCGCTCCCGAAAATCGAAGATCTGTCCCAGCGGATCCGCCGCGTCGGCCTCGGCATCATGGGATGGGCCGACATGCTCGTAAGGATCGGCGAACCCTACGGCTCCGAGCGCGCCGTCGAACTCGCGCGCGAGGTGATGGAGTTCGTCGATGAGCAATGCAAGGTCGAGTCCGAACGGCTGGCCGCCGAGCGCGGCGTCTTCCCCGAGTGGGAGCGATCGATCTGGGGTCCCGACGAGACGTGCGCGCGGGACGGTGACGGCAATCGGATCCGCCCCGAACGCCGGCTCCGCAACTGCAACCTGACGACGGTCGCCCCCACGGGGACCATCTCGATCATTGCGGGGTGTTCAAGTGGGATCGAGCCTCTGTTCGCAGTCGCATTCATGAGGAATCAGGCAGGCGTGCTGATGCCGGATGTGAATCCGGACTTCGTGCGCCGTGCGAAGGAAGGGGGTTGGTACTCCGAGGAGCTGATGCAGCGCATCGCCGACGAGGGCCACATCCACTTCGATGAAGTGCCGGGGGATGTTCAGGGGATCTTCGTTACGGCGCACGATGTTCCGCCCGAGCAGCACATTCGCATGCAGGCGGCATTCCAGGCGCACTGCGACTCCGCCATCTCGAAGACGTGCAATTTTGCGACGACCGCCACGGAGGAGGACGTGCGCAAGATCTACGAGATGGCGTACGAGTTGCGGTGCAAGGGGGTCACCGTCTACCGCGATGGGTCGCGTGACGAGCAGGTGCTGTCGACGGGCAGTACGGCGAAGGATGTCCAGCGTCAGACAAGCGAGAGCGGCTCGGCCGTTGCGGCGGACGGAGTCCGGCTCGAAGCCGTCGATGTGGAGCCCGAACTCGCCGGGGATCTCGCGGGCACGCTTGAGCGGCTCGCCGCCGCGGAGGTTCAGAACAGCGAACTGCAGACGCACAACCGGAAGCTTGAGAATGCCGTCGAGGAGAAGCAGCGGCGGATCACCGAGCTCGAAGGTTCCAGAATGCGCCGCGTCGAGAGACGGCAGCGGCCTGCCGTTTTGCGGGGCCACACCCGGCAGATCGAGTCGCCGCTGGGTACGATGTATGTGACGATCAACGAGGACGAGCAGGGGCGCCCGTTCGAGGTCTTCGTCGCCCTCGGCAAGACGGGAGGGGCGGCGATGGCGGATGCCGAAGCCATCGGAAGGCTGTGTTCGCTCGCCCTGCGCTCGGGGATTTCACTGCGCGATGTGCACAAGCAGTTGCGCGGGATCTCTTCCGACCGGGCCGTCGGACTCGGCGCGAGCAAGGTGCTCTCCGGCCCGGACGCGATCGCCCAGGTCATCGAGCGCTACCTCGAGGAGAAGGAAGGGATTCAGCAGACGCTTCCCATCGAGGATGTCGAGACCGCCCGGAAAAAGAACACGAACGGCGGCGCCCGGTCGTCGCAGCGCCCCGTGATCGAACGCTACCAGGAGTCGGCGGCCCGGCTTTTCCTGGGCGTGTGCTCGGAATGCGGGAGCAGCCTCGCCTTTGAAGAAGGCTGCGCGAAGTGCTACGCTTGCGGCTACAGCGAGTGCGGCTGACGCCACAGGTTCAACCACCGGCGTAGCGGCCTCCGGCGGGGTTTCCGCCGGGGGCTGCGGGATCCGCGCAAATCCGTCGGGGGCCTGTCACTTGAACACACCTTCTTCTTCACGCCGCTCGACGAGATCGGTCGACATCGGAGGCGTCCGAGTGGGCGGCGCCCACCCGATCGTCGTCCAGTCGATGACGAACACCGATACGGCGGACGTCGCGGCCACGGCGGATCAGGTCCGGGAACTGTTCGAGGCGGGCTCCGAAATCGTCCGCATCACGGTGAACACGTCGCGCGCCGCCGCGGCCGTGCCGAAGATCGCGCGGCGTCTCGAAGACCAGGGGTTGGATGTCCCGCTCGTCGGCGACTTCCATTTCAACGGGCACATCCTCCTGCCCGGCCATCCCGACTGCGCCGCCGCCCTCTCCAAGTTCCGCATCAATCCGGGGAACGTCGGCCGAAAGCGGCGCGATGAGCAGTTTGCGACGATCGTCCGCTGCGCGATCGAGCACGACAAGCCGGTCCGCATCGGGGTCAACTGGGGCTCGCTGGATCAGATGCTCCTGACCCGGATGATGGACGAGAACGCGCGCCGGGCGGAGCCGCTCGATGCGCACCGGGTGACCCTCGACGCGATCGTGGAGAGCGCGCTGGCTTCCGCCGAAGCCGCGGAAGGCCTCGGTCTCGCGCCCGACCGGATCGTGCTGAGCGCGAAAGTGTCGCGCGTGCCGGATCTCGTGACCGTGTACCGGGAACTCGCGTCCCGCTGCGACTACCCGCTGCACCTCGGACTCACGGAAGCGGGGATGGGGCGGAAGGGCACGGTGGCGTCCTCGGCCGCTCTCGCCATCCTGCTCTCCGAGGGGATCGGCGATACGATTCGCGTGTCGCTGACGCCGGAACCCGGCGCCGACCGGACCGAGGAGGTCCGGATCGCGCAGCAGCTGCTGCAGTCGCTCGAGCTGAGGAGTTTCAAGCCTCAGGTCACGGCGTGCCCCGGGTGTGGAAGGACGACGAGCACCTTCTTCCAGCAGTTGGCGCTCGACGTCGAAGGCCACATAGCGGATCGTCTCGCGGCCTGGCGGGAGCACTATCCCGGCGTCGAAGATCTCTCCGTGGCCGTGATGGGGTGCGTGGTCAACGGGCCCGGCGAGTCGAAGCATGCGGACCTCGGTATTTCGCTGCCGGGGGTGGCCGAGGCGCCGACCGCGCCCGTCTACGTCGATGGCGAGCACCACTCGACGCTGCGCGGCGATGGGATTGTGGAGGAGTTCCTGCAGATTCTCGACGGGTACGTCGAACGCCGCTTTTCCTGAGACGGCGGAGATAGCCGCCGGCCAGGTCGGGTCTTCGGCCAGCAGCGGGGCTTTCGGCTAGCGGCGGGCCTTCTGGCGACGCCGACGCCGACGCCGACGCCGTTCCGCCGCCTTCATCTTGCGACGGCGCGCCTCGCTCGGCTTCTCGTAGAATCGGTGCTTCTTGATATCACGGAAGATCCCGGCTCGCTGAACCTTGCGGCGAAATTTTCGCAGCGCGCGATCGAGTTCTTCGTTGTCGCGTAGCGTGTACTGCAAAGTGTATGCCTCCTGACAGGGCAACCCGGACGGCCCGTAAGCGCAACGGGGGCGAAGTTTAGCGGCCCCTGCGGCAGCGCGTCAAATATTCCGCCCATGCTCGGTCCCGCCTCGATCCTCTCCCGAGCGGTGTCGGGGGTCCGCACCCGGGGCGAGATGGGGCGGGAAGTTTGCATCGAGGGCACGTTCAAGCCTATAGTAGATTCTGGAAGCCCGAGGACCGTGCGGCTGGGATGAAGGGGAATCGAGGAGATTGTCCGACCTTCCGGCGGCACGGTCTTTTGCGTCTCTGGTTGCTACGTAAGGCGTAAGGAGGCTGGACATGGCAGGTCCCGTTGCCATCTCATCCGACGGCACCCTTGAAGTCGAAGGTCACGCCTATCTGATCCCCGCCGAGTTCTCCGCCCGCGAAGTTTACAGTTACCGCCGCCTCATGGAGCCGATACCGGACATCCCCGGCGGAACGAGCCTCAACCCGGAACAGCGCCGCCGCCAGCGCGCTTACTTTCTCCGCCGCGCCGCCGCCTGTATCATCCCGGGCTTGCAGGTGAAATCCCTCGAGGGGCTCCCGCTCGGCCAGCTACAGCACATGCACGAGTGGATCGTAGCCCACCGACCCGATCTCTCGGAGGCTGGCCGGCTGCCTGGATAGGAACCGTGGCCTCCCACGCCATTTGGGCCACGGATGAGCGCAGGTTTCCGCAGAGCGAAGATCGTCAGCACGATCGGACCCGCCTCCTGGGACCGGGACGTGCTGCACGACCTGATTGAAGCCGGCTCCGACGCAATCCGCATCAACTTCACCCATACGCCGACGGATCGTGCCGCCGGCCTCGTACGGAAGATCTCCGATATGGCCCGCGAGGTCGGCCGGCCGGTGGCGATCATCGGCGATCTGGGCGGGCCGAAGATCCGGGTCGGGGATCTGCCCGGCGACCAGCTCGATATCGAGCCCGAAGGCACGTACTGGTTCTTCCCCGAAGGCGAAGACGCTCCCGCGGGCAGCTCGCCGCGCCGACAGATTCCGACCACATATCCGGAGTTGGCCGAGGAGGTCGCGCCCGGAAACCGGATTCTGCTCGACGATGGCCACTTCGAGTTCGCGGTCCGCGAGGTCTCCGATGACCCGCCATGGGTTTCGGCCGTGGCCTTCAGCGCCGGCGTCCTCAGGTCCCAGAAGGGGATCAACCTCCCGGGCGTGCGAGTCGGGGCGCCGGCGCTGACGGAGAAGGACATCGCGGACATCGAGTTCTCCGCCGAACAGGTCATCGACTACCTGGCGCTGAGCTTCGTGCGGGAGCCGGCCGACCTCGAAACGACCCGTCAGAAAATGGACCGCGGGTGCCTGCTCATCGCGAAGATCGAGAAGTCGCAGGCGCTGGAGAACCTGGCGGAGATCCTGCCTCTGAGCGACGCGGTGATGGTCGCGCGGGGCGACCTCGGTGTGGAACTGCCGTACGAGGAAGTGCCGATGATCCAGAAGCGGATCATCGGCCTAGCGCAGGAACGGGCGCGGCCGGTGATTACGGCGACGCAGATGCTCGAGTCGATGATCGAGAGCCCGCAGCCGACCCGGGCGGAGGTGTCGGACGTCGCGAATGCGCTGCTCGACGGCACCGATGCGGTGATGCTCTCGGCCGAGACCGCCGCGGGCGGGTACCCGGTGCGGGCCGTCCTTACGATGGACCGGATCATCCGCCGCATCGAGCACGAGCGGCTGGGGCGGACCGGGCGGGCCGGCAAACAGGTCGAGGGCTTCTCGAAGATCCAGCAGACCACGTCGGGCGCGATCGCGGCGTCGTCGCTCATCGCGGTCGAGCGGGTGGGCTCCCCGTTCATCGCGACGTTCACGCAGAGCGGCTACACGGCCCGCATCGTGTCGGCGCAGCGTCCCTCGGTCCCGATCCTGGCGATCACGGACCAGTGGAGGACGTACAACCAGCTGGCGCTCGTGTGGGGCGTGCAGCCGGTCCTCTTCCACGGCGGCATCAGCTATTCGAGCATGCTCGACAAAGCCCGGGATGTGGCGCTCGAGCTCGGCATGGGCGAGGCGGGACAGCGCTTCGTGGTGACGGCCGGAGTCCCCTTCCACGTCCCGGGCACGACCAACATGATGCGCGTCGAAGAGTTGTGATCCGCCCCTTCCGCCACTGACGCCCGGCCCGTGAGAGTCCGTTTTCTCGGTACCGGCACTTCGTTCGGGGTTCCGGTGATCGGCTGCGACTGTGCGACCTGCCGCTCGCCGGACCCCAGGGACCGACGCACGCGCCACGGTCTCCTCATCGAAACCGGCGCGACCCGTCTCCTTGTGGACACGCCCCCGGAACTTCGGCTTCAGCTGCTGCAGGCGGGCGTCGACCGGCTGGACGCCGTCTTTCTTTCGCACGAGCACGCGGACCACACGCACGGAATCGACGATCTGCGGATCTTCTCGCTGCGGCAGGGCCGGCCCATCCCGGTCTATGTGGCGCGCGAGTTCGACGCCGGAATCCGGAGGCGCTTCTCCTATATCTGGGGTGACACCCCGCGCCAGCCCGGATCCGCCGTGCCCCGGCTCGATCTGATCCTCTTCGACGACCGCGACGTCATCGAACCCTGCGGGCTCGCGCTGCAGGTCGTTGCGCTTCCGCACGGAGCATACCGCAGCTACGGGTTCCGCCTCGACGGCCTCGGGGTCCTGATCGACGCGAAGTCCGTACCCGAGGATGCCATGGAGGTGTTCGAGGGCGTCGACGTTCTCGTCACGAACGCGCTGTGGTTCGGCGACCCGCACCCCGGGCACTTCTCGATGGAGGAGGCCGCGGCGACGGCGCGTCGACTCGGGGCAGGGCGCACGTACATCACGCACATCGCGCACAGGACGCGGCACGCGGAGATCGAGCGCCGCCTCCCGCCCGGCGTGATGCCGGCGTACGACGGACTGGTGGTGGAGCTGTGATGGCGTCCCGGACCACGGAGCACATCCGGAACTTCTCCATCATCGCGCACATCGACCACGGGAAGTCGACGCTGGCCGACCGGCTGCTCGAGCGTACCGGCGCGGTGGACGAGCGCCGGATGCGGAAGCAGGTCCTCGACACGATGGAACTCGAGCAGGAACGCGGAATCACGATCAAGCTCAACGCGATCCGCATGGCCTACGGATACCGGGACGGGGTCGAGTATCAGCTCAACCTCATCGATACGCCGGGACACGTCGACTTCGCCTACGAGGTGAGCCGGAGTCTCGCCGCGTGCGAAGGGGCCCTCCTTGTCGTCGACGCCACGCAGGGCATCGAGGCGCAGACGCTCGCGAACCTCTTCCTCGCGCTCGAAGCGGATCTCGAGGTCGTCCCCGTCATCAACAAAATCGATCTTCCGGCGGCCGATCCGGATCGCGTGGCGGAGGAGATCTCGGAGTTGCTCGGTGTGGATCCCGCCTCGACGATCCGGACGTCGGCGAAGGAAGGGGTGGGGGTCGATGCGGTCCTCGACGCCATCGTCGAGCGTGTCCCGGCTCCGGGCGGAGACCCCGCGGAGCCGCTGCGGGCGCTGATCTTCGACTCGCAGTACGACCGCTATCGCGGAGCGACGCCCATGCTGCGCGTCGTGGATGGCGAACTGCGCGAGGGCATGCGTATCGGGTTCGGACGCCACGACGCCGTCTACGACGTCGATGAGGTCGGCTTCATGCGTCTCGGGTTCGAGCGCGCCGGCACCCTCCGCTGCGGCGAGGTCGGATATCTCACGGCCCAGATCAAGAACGTGGGCCATACCCGGGTCGGCGATACGGTGCTGGACGCCGGAGACCGGGCCGCGGAGGTTCTCCCCGGCTACCGCGAAGCGAAACCGATGGTCTTCGCCGGCCTCTATCCGACGGACTCGGACCAGTTTGAGGAGCTCCGCGAGGCGCTCGAAAAGCTCCAGTTGAACGACGCCAGCCTCAACTACGAGCCGGAGACATCGGGCGCGCTCGGCTTCGGTTTCCGTTGCGGCTTTCTGGGGCTCCTCCACCTTGAGATCGTGCAGGAGCGGCTCGACCGGGAGTTCGGCGTCGACCTCATCACGACGCTGCCCAGCGTGGAATACCAGGTGACGCTCACGAACGACGACGAGATCCAGCTCGAAAACCCGTCGAAGATGCCGGACCGCGTCCACATCAGCGAAGTGCGGGAGCCTTTCGTCCGGGTTCGCGTCGTGTCCCCGGCCGAGTACATCGGCGCGATCCAGAAGATCTGCCACGACCGGCGCGGCAGGTACGTCGACCTTCAGTACCTGGATCCGACCCGGGTCGAGATCTCGTATTCGATGCCCCTCGGCGAGATCGTACTCGACTTCTACGACAAGCTGAAGTCCGTCTCGCGCGGCTACGCTTCGCTGGACTACGAAGTGACGGGCCACGAGCGCTCGGACCTCGTGAAGCTGGACATCCTTCTCAACGGGGCGGCCGTGGACGCGCTGAGCGTCATCGTACACCGCAGCCGGGCCTACGAGTTCGGGCAGAAGATGGCCCGCAAGCTCAAGGAACTCATCCCGCGGCAGCTCTTCGACGTGGCGATCCAGGCGGCGATCGGACGGGACGTGATTGCGAGGACGACGGTGAAGGCGCTGCGCAAGAACGTGACCGCCAAGTGTTACGGCGGCGACATCACGCGAAAGCGGAAGCTCCTCGAGAAGCAGAGGGAGGGGAAGCGGCGCATGAAGCAGGTCGGGAGCGTCGAGATTCCCCAGGAGGCCTTCCTCGCCGTCCTGCAGGTCGAAAGCGACTAGACCACGGCTGGAGCGGTTCGGCTCGCCGGTCTATCATTCCCGTCCATGATCCTCCGAGGCGTGGTCGGCGGCGGATAGTCCCACCAGCTCGAAGCGGGCAGGGGATGTGAGCGGAAGAAACCACATCATCGGTGTCGATCTCGGGGGAACCACGATCAACGTCGGCGCCGTCCCGGTGGACGGCGGCACCGTGCTCGGCATGCGTACGCTGCCCACGGACGCTCACATCGGCGCGAAATTCGTCGTGGACCGGATCGTGTCGATGATCCACGAAGTCACGCGCGACGCCGCGCGCGAGGGCGGCTTCGGGGAGGATGCGATCGTCGGGGTCGGAATGGGGGCGCCCGGTCCGCTGGACCGCGACACCGGCACCGTGATCGAGACGCCGAATCTCGGGTGGCGGAACTTCCCGCTCCGCGATCTGATCGTAAGGGGAACCGGACTCCAGACCGAACTCGACAACGACGCGAACGCGGCGACTCTCGGGGAGTGGTGGCAGGGCGCGGGGCGCGGGGTCGACAACCTCGTGGGGATCACGCTGGGGACGGGGATCGGCGGCGGCATCGTGCTCAACGGCGCGCTCTACCACGGGGCCTCCGACGCGGCCGCGGAGATCGGGCACATGACGATCGATCCCACGGGCCGGAAGTGCGCGTGCGGCAACTACGGGTGCCTGGAAGCCTACGCCTCCGGGCCCGCGATCGCGGCCCGCGCGGTGGAAGGACTGAAGGCGGGCGCCGAGAGCATGCTGCTGGACCTCGTGGAGGGCGATCTGCGGGCGGTAACGGCCGAAGCCGTATCCGATGCCATCGTGGCGGGCGACGAGTACGCCGCCGAGGTGATGCGGGAGACCGCGGGGTACCTCGGGACGGGTCTGGCGAACCTCATCAACATTCTCAACCCCGAGATGATCGTGGTTTCGGGGGGAGTGACGCGCGCGGGCAGGCATCTCTTCGATCCCCTGCGCCGCGAGGTCAGGAAGCGGGCTTTGCGGCCGGCGGCCGAGGCGTGCCGGATCGTGCGCACCGAACTCGGCGGCCTGGGGGGAGTCATCGGCGCGGCCGCCGTGTTCCGCGTCGCACGGCTCGGACCCCTCTGAGTCGCCGATGCCGCGGCTCGGGATCGTGGGGACGATGGTGTGGGATACGATCCGCGCCCGGGACGTCGGGCGGGAAGAGCCGGTCGAGGAATGGGGAGGGATCGCCTATGCGCTGGCCGCCGCCGACGCCGCCGCGGCGGAGGCCGGGGATGGCTGGACCCTGTTTCCGATCCTCAAGATCGGAAAGGACATGCGCGAGGCGGCGGATCTCTTCCTCGGGGGGCTCGAGCGGGTCGATTCCCTCGATGGCGTGTGGACCGTGACGGAACCGAACAACCGCGTCGAACTCATCTACCTCGACGACGCGCGACGCTCCGAGAAGCTCACCGGCGGAGTACCGGGCTGGACCCGGGAGGAGCTCGTGCCCCTCGCACGCTCGTGCGACGCGGTCTACGTGAACTTCATCGCGGGCTGGGAGGTGGATCTCCCCGCCGCGGCGGCCCTCCGGACGGCGGCGAAGGGCCCGGTCTACGCGGATCTGCACTCGTTGATGCTCGGCGTGGGGGCCGACGGAGTGCGCTCGCCGCGTCCGCTCGACGACTGGCGCGCCTGGCTCTCCTGCTTCGATGTCGTGCAGCTGAACGAGGAGGAACTCGGCACGCTGGCGGCGGGCTGGGAAGACCCGTGGGCGCTCGCCGCGGACGTCGTGGGTCCGGTCACGCGCGGCCTCCTCGTCACACTCGGGGAGCGCGGCGCGGCCTGGGTCGCGACCCGAGGCTTCTGGAAGGCGCCGACGGATCCGCGCCCTCAGCCCGGCGCCGTCGCGCCCGCGGAAGCGCTCGTGAGCGGGAAGGTGGAGCCCGAAGCCCCGGTAGCGGGGGGCGACCCGACCGGATGCGGCGATGTGTGGGGGGCGACCTGCTTCGTGAAGATGCTGAGCGGCGGGGATCTCGAGTCGTCCGTCCGGGCGGCCACGCATGCGGCGCAACGGAACGCCGGATTCCGCGGCGCATCCGGGCTCGGGGAGTACCTGCGCTCCGAGACGGGCCTCCTGACCGGCCGGGCGGGACGTCGGGCGCGGGGTTCCACGTGAGCCGGGTCGTCCGCGTCCCCGAACGTCTGGACGAGTCCTCCTTCGAGACGCTGGTCCGGCGCGTCCGCTCGGAGGGGAATCCGAAGGCGCGTCTCCTGCTCGATGCCCGCTCCGTCGGCTGGGTTTCGCCGTACGGGCTCATTGGCCTTCTGGCGGTCGGTCAGGAGGCGCGGCTGCGCACGGGGCTGCCTCCGCTGATCGAGCCTCCGCGAGATTCCGAGGTGCGTTCCTATATCAACCGCATGCGTTTCTGGCCCGCGGCTGCGCAGGTGTTCGACCTGAAGCAGCTGCCGAAACCGTCTCTCGAGATCTCCGACGCCCTCATCGAAGTCACGACGATTCGCTCCCACGAGGATGTCCATTCGGTCGTGGAGGGTGTGCGGGACCGTGCGCAGCGCATCCTGCACGACCGGCTCGGCTATCCCCGCCCCGCCGTGATCCACTTCTCCATCATGCTGTCTGAGGTGTGCCAGAACATCCTCGAACACGCCGATTCGATCGGCTGGGTGTGTGCGCAGCGATACCGGTGGCAGCGGCGTCTGGGCCGCGACGTCGTCGTGCTCGCCGTCATGGATGTGGGCGTGGGCTTCCAGGGCTCCCTGGGCGCCGAGCATGCGCGCCGGTATGGAGAGCGGTGGTCGGCGGCAGCGGCGCTGGAGGCGGCCTTTCTGCGCGGAGAGTCGCGCTTCCCGGATCCCGGTCGCGGCCAGGGCCTGCAGGCGATCCGAAGCCAGATCATCAAGTGGAACGGCACCATCCGTATCCGAAGCGGCGATGCGAGCATCGCCAGGGTGCCGGACTGGGACGACGGCGAGCCGCTCAGCACGAATCTGCCCCGCTTTCCCGGCGCTCAGGTACTGATCGTCCTGCCCGAGCGGGTCGAGAGCGAAAGGACGTGATCGCGTGAGGCCGGCCGTCGCTCACACGACGCTCTTCAGCTACCTCGTCACACGTCCCACCGGCCGGACGGTGCGGGCGACGGTCGAACGCCAGATCGCCGACGCGGACCGCACGGTCCTCGCGGTGCTCGACCTGCGGCACGTCCCCGTGATCGATTTTTCCTGCGCGGACGAGATCGTCGCGAAGCTCGTGCTGCTCGCGTCGGACACGTCCACGCGCCGGTCCTTCATCCTCTTTCGCGGGATCGCGGAGCACCACCTCGGGCCGATCGACTCGGTCCTGCGGCGCCGGGGGCTCGCGGCCGCCGCCGAGAGCACGGACGGGGAACCGTTGCTGATGGGCGCGCTCGATCCCGGCGCCACCGCGGTGTGGCGCGAGGTCTGGAGTCTCGGCCGCACGGGCGTGTCTCCGCTCGCCGACCGGCTCGAACTTCCTCTCGACCGGGTGCGCGGGCTGCTTGATGACCTTGTCGCCCGGGCGCTCGTGATTCGTGACGGCAAGCGCTACGTCTCGCTGCACCACGCCCTGCTCGACGCGGGACCGACGTCTCCCGCTCCCACGGACCGCCGCGACCCATGAGCCTTCGGCGCCGTGCGGGAGTCGGACTGGCGGCCGGCCTTGTGATCGTGGGAGTTCTCACGACGTTTGCGTGGTTCCATCTGCAGCGATCCATGCAGCCGCGATCCGGCCGGCACCTCCTGACGGGCCTGGCGGAGCCCGCTACGGTAACGTTCGACGAATGGGCGGTTCCCTCCATCTCCGCCACGACCGAACTCGACGCCATGCGCGTCCAGGGGTTCATCCACGCCTCCGACCGGTTGTGGCAGATGGAGCTCTTCCAGCGGGTCGCGCGCGGACGTCTGGCCGAACTCTTCGGTCCGGTCGCCATCGACGCGGACCGCCTCGCGCGTACGCTGGACCTGTGGTCGGCCGCGGGCCGCGAACTCGACGAGATCGCGGAGACGGATCGGGCCCTCCTCGAGGCATACGCGGAGGGCGTCAACGCCCGCATCGCGAGCTGGCGCGGGCCGTGGCCACCCGAATTCCTCATCCTCGGCATCGAGCCGCAGCCGTGGAGTCCGCAGGCGTCCCTTTCGATCGGCCGTATCATGTCGCTGGACCTCTCGGAGTGGCGGGAGGAACTGGATCGGATGACCGCGCTCGCGACGCTCGACGCGGATCACCGGCGGGCGCTGAGGGCCGGATACCCCGCCTGGGGGCCGACCATCCTCCAGGACACCCTCCCTTCCGGCACCTCGCCGCCGCGAATCGCCGTCGCGCCGACCCCGATTCCCCCGGATTCAGGCGTCGCGGCCTCATCCCCCGATCCTCTGATCTACCTCTCCCGCTTCGGCTTCCACGCCTCGAACTCCTGGGCGCTGGCGGGATCGCGCACCGCGGATGGCGTTCCGCTGCTCGCGAACGACATGCATCTCGCTCTCCGGGCGCCGTCCACCTGGTACCTCAACTCCATCGCGGCCGAGGATTCGGAGCTGGCCGTCGCGGGTCTGTCCATCCCGGGAACCCCCGGCGTCATCGTCGGACTCAACCGGGATATCGCATGGTCGTTCACGAACGCCGAGGTGGACGACGCGGACTTCGTCGTTGAAGGCATCAACCTCGACGGGTCGATGTATCGCGACGCCGGCGACTGGCGGCCCTTCGAGACCCGGACGGAGGAGATCCGCGTGCGGGGGCGCGACGAGCCGGAGACCTGGGTCGTACGTTCGACGGCGCGCGGCCCGGTGATCACGGATGTCGTACCGGCCGGAGGACTCACGCTGTCGCTGCTGTGGACCGGGCTCGAACCCGGGGGGCCTTTCGCGGCTCTTCTCGAGATGAACCGGGCCTCGAACGTGGACGCGTTCGTGGCGGCGGTCGCGCACTTCCGCTCGCCTCACCAGAACGTGGTCTACGCGGCGTCGAGCGGAGAAATCGGCTACCGCATGGCCGGATCCGTGCCCCTGCGCCCGGCTGGAGAAGGCGCCTCCCCGATCTCATTCGAGCGCCTGCCCGGGGGCTGGCCGGGCTTCTGGCCGCCTGAGGCGATGCCCGCGTTGCGGGACCCGGAACGAGGATATCTTGTCAGCGCGAACAACCTCCAGGCCCGGTCCCTCTTCGGACGGGTGGGCGCCTACTATCCGGCGCCGTTCCGGGCCCGGCGCATCGATGACCTCGTGTCTCGCGCCACGGACTGGACGGTGGAGGACATGCGCGAGGCCCAGCTGGACAGCCACAGCCTCTGGGCGGAGCGCTACCGGCCACGCGCCGTGCGGGCCGCTCGTCGCGCGGGTCTCGATTCGCTCGCGCTCCAGCTCGAGGGCTGGGATCTGCGCACCGAGATGGCCTCCCGGGGCGCCGTGCCCTTCTTCACCTGGCTCTACCGACTGCGCGAACTCATCGTCGCCGATGAGTTCGAGGACGGAGACGGGTGGTTCCCCGATCTCGCGTTCATGGAGATCGTCGAAACCGGGGACAGTGCCTGGATCGACGATGCACGCACGCCGGAGGTCGAGCGCCTCGAAGCGCTGGAAGAAGAGGCGGCTCGCACTGCGGCGGTCGCGCCGGCAAGCTCGTGGGGGGAGGTCCATCACGAGCGGTCGGCCCACCCGCTCGGAACCGTGGCGTTCCTCGACCGCCTGTTCGGCTTCCACGTCGGGCCCTATCCGTCGCGTGGCGGGCCCCACACCGTTCGCCCCGACGCCCCGTCGCTGAGAGCGCGTCTCGACTCCACAGCGTGGAAGTTCCCGGTCGTGAGCGAGTACGGCCCCAGCGCGAGATTCGTCGCTCGGGCCGCGCTCGCGGACATGGCGGGCTACTTCCTGCTGCCCACGGGGCAGGCCGGCAACCCGCTCGATCTACAC
>VXMR01000128.1 GCA_009841005.1 Gemmatimonadales bacterium | reverse complement strand
CGATCTCCGGCTCGATGTGGCCGTTTCCGAGCACGAGATCCACGTAGCGGTCGAGGTCGAAGTCCGCGAAGCGGAGCCCGAACGTCAGCGGCAGGAGCGTCGACCGCGTGAGCCGCGCCGACCCGGCCAGGTCCTGGAACAGCCCCGCCTGGATCTGCGTGAACAGCGACACGGGCTCGTTGGAGAAGTTGCCGATCGCGATCGAGAGCTGCCCCCGGTTGAGGATGTCCCCGACATCGACCCCCATGCCGGCCCGCGCCCGACCGAACTCGTCGAAGGCGACCCCGGCATCGAGTGCCACGTCGGCGAAGTTCCCTTCCCCGAGATTCTCGTACAGGAAGTTCTGGTAGGTGTCGTTCGCGATCGCGACATCCGGGCGACCGTCCCCGGTGAAGTCGTCGATCACGATGCCGAGCGATTTTCCCTCGGGGTTCTCGAGGCCGGACTCGGCCGTCACGTCCCGGAAGCGCCGCGCGGAGGTCCGGTCCGTGGCGCCGGGATCCGAGGAGGCGCCAGCCCCCGCCGACGCCGGCTCGTTCCGCAGGAGGCGGCACGACTCGCCGCTGTATTCCTCGGGGGTCGCATAGGACTTGTTCACGCCGTCGCGGGTGAAGAAGAGGTCGGTCTCCGGCGTCCAGTCCACGTAGTTGCAGACGAGGAGGTCGAGCCAGCCGTCCCCGTCCGCGTCGAACCAGGCCGAAGCCGTGGACCAGGCGGGATCCTCCGCCCCCGGCGCGTTCCCCGCCGTGCCCGTCTCCGAGGTCACGTCGGTGAACCGTCCCCCGTCGTTCCGGTACAGCCGGTTGTCCCCGACCGCCGTCACGTAGAGGTCCGTGTCCCCGTCCGCGTCGTAGTCGGCCGCCGCTCCGCCCATGCCGTAGATGGGCCGGTCGAGACCGGTCTCGCGCGTCACGTCGCGGAACGTCCCGTCCCCGAGGTTTCGCAGGAGCGTGGACCGGGCGCCCCGATCCTCCTCGCGCCCCTCCCAGCCGGTGCTGTTCACGAAGAAGAGGTCGGGCCAGCCGTCACCGTCGTAGTCGAGGACGACGACGCCGCTTCCCATCGTCTCGGGCATCCACTTCTCGCCGAAGGCGCCGGTGGCGTGGACGAAGTCGATCCCCGCCGCCGCCGTGACATCCGTGAAGCGGATCGACGTGGTCGCGTCACTGCCTTCGCGCGCCGTGAAGCTCGGGCGCGTCTGGGTATAGGACGGCGCCTCCGCGACTTCCGGTTCGTCGGGACCGCAGGCCGTCGCCGCCGCGAGGAGGCAGATCGAGAGGGGTCCGGCGCGGCGAGCGTTCATCGACCTCCGCCGCTACCCGCCGGACGGTCCGGAGACGCCGCGCCCCCAGCCGGTGCGAGCGGCCGCAGTTCGTGCGTGTGGATGTCCTGTGCCATCAGGTTCACGCCGGGGTTCTCCGCCCTGTAGGCCCTCGTGATCGCCTGCGCCGCCTCGTCGACGCTGTAGCGCTGGAACGCCGCCCGGCCCAGCGCCGCCTCCTCATCGCGCCCCAGCGCCTGGAGGCTGAGCATGCGGTTCCAGTGCGCCTCCCGGTGTTCGGGATCGATGGCCAGCGTCCGATCGAACGCCTCGACGGCTGCCTCGTACCGCTGGTCCAAGTACCGCGTCCTCCCCAACTGGAACCACGCCTCGCGATCCTCGGGGAAGGCATCGAGCACCGCAAGGTACGCGGCTTCGGAGGCATCGTAGACCCCGTCCTCCTGGTGCGCCCCGCCCCATACCCACGCCACACGCGGGTTGCCCGGTTCGATGGTCTCGGCGCGCTCGAGGTTGTCGAACGCGTCATCGAGGTTGCCGGCGATGAGCGCCATGCGGGCCAGGTTGAGCGGCCCGTCCACGCGGTCCGGGAAGAACTCCGCCACGCGCTCGAAGGGGCGTTCGGCGAGCCGGTCATTCCCTTCCCTGAGGAGGGCGATCCCGTAGTCGTTGTAGCGGACCCAGATCTCCTCATCCTGTTCCTCGGTCGAGACCGGATCCACGCGGCCTCCCACCCCGATCGTGACCTCGTCGCGGGCGATCTCGGTGATCGGCAGGTCCGGGACATCGTCGAACTCCGCGAACCCCTGCGGGTTGGCCCCGAACGCGAACTCCGTGTACGCCCGGTCGAACTTCCGCCACAGGAGGCGCGCCCGCGCCGTCAGCGAGCCCTCGGGCAGGTCCGGCGGCAGCGTGATCCGATAGTGGGCGACGTCCGCGCTCCCGGGGCCGATCACGTTCACCGCCGCGGTCACGTGGATGTCCTGCGCGTTCCGCTTCTGGATGGGCCGCCCCTCGCGGTCGAGGATCACCGACTTGAAGAAGTGCGCCATCGGATCGAGGTGTCCGTCCGCGCCGATCTCGCCGCTGATCGCGATCCGCCGGCCCTCGGCGTCCACCAGTTCGAACTCGAGCCAGCCCTCGTTGGAGTCGTTCGTCCCGCCGGGGAAGGTGTGGCCCACGCCCTGGTTCCGGACCACGACCTCGAACATCACCGTCTCCCCTGGAGACACGCTCGGAGGCGAGAGATCGAGCCCCATCTCGGGGTCGTCGTTGGGGCCGCGGCGGATGGCGAAGATGTCGACCCGCAGCTTCTCATCCCGCAGGAACTCCTCGATACGGCGGATCGTCGCCGTGTCCCCGCGCAGGAACGGAAGCGCCGTGTTCACGGCCAGGAAACGGTGCGAGCGCACCATCCCGTCCTCGGCCGAGACGTCGCCGAGCGGCGCCTCCTCCGGCGGCATGTGGCAGTCCTGGCACACGCGCGCGGCCGCGGGCAGGTAGAAGGTGCGCGAGGCGTTCCGCGCCACCCCGCTGTCGTGCCACGCGTCGTATTCGTTCTGTCCCCGCAGCCAGCGGTAGTTATTCACCGGCTCCGTGAGGCTCACCTTGTGGCAGGTGGCGCAAAACTCCGACGTCGAATGGACGGGCTTCAGGAGTTGCGCCATGTGCACGGAGGGCTTCGCCTTGAGCGCCGCGTCGTGCAGGTAGGCGCCTAGCGTGCCGGCCTCGGCGTCGGCGAACAGGTAGGGGTCCTCCTGCTCGTCGGCGATGTTGTAGTTGCCGTTGCCCGTGTTGTCGTGGATGCGGTCGATCGCGTGGCAGGCGAGGCAGGTGAGCCCGGCCTGCGCCTCGACCGTGGCGGGATCGATCGGCGCGTCCATGGCGCCGGCGAGCATGAGCGCGGGATCGTGGCACCCGCTGCACCACTTGCTCTTCACGCGCCCCGCCGCCTCCGGCTCGAGCCCGAACTCCCGCAGGTGCGCGATCACCTCCGGCCCCGCCTCCAGCGACCCCTCGCGCATGTCCTCGATCGTCGCGGTATAGAAGGGATTGTTGAAGGAGGCGAAGCGGTGCGCGGAGGTCGCCCACTGGGCCGTCACATCCGGGTGGCAGCGCACACACTGGGTGGCGCCGATGAGTTCGTCGGCCGCGAACCCCCGCCGTTCCACCTCGGCGCGGACGCGCGCCGCGCGCTCCCGGGCCGCCTGCGCGGCGAGCTCTCCCGCTTCCGTGCGGGTGATGATGCGGGATGGCAGGTAGGTCCCCGTGCTCGTCGTGGTCGCGGCCGGGAAGAACGGACTCTCGGGCGGCACCAGGCCGGTCGGGACGAAGTCCGCATCGACGAAGCGCGACACGTCGCGGTCGCGGCCTCCGGGTCCCTCGTTCAGACCCTGCGCAAGCGCGGCCTCCGCCTCCGGGGTGAGCTGCAGCCCGCGGTGGGTGAGGCTGTGCCACGCGACGAGGACGACGAGGACGGCTCCGGTGGCGAGCGCGAAGCGGCGCGCCCGCACGCCCGGCGGACGCGCGTAGCTCACGAGCCGGTGCCCGGCGTAGGCGGAGACGATGAGGACGGCGCTCCCCACGTGCGCCCACCACGCCCAGCTGTTCTCGCGGCTCGCCGCCGCGGTGAGGATGAAGAGTCCCGTGAGGACGAGGACGCCGCCCACGAGCCCCATCCCGATCCCCGTGAGAATCGAGGCGCGGTGCTTCCGCTTCCATACCGTCGGGAGGTGCGCCGCGAGGAACCCGAACATGACCGCCGCCAGCAGCAGTCCCACGCCGGTGTGCGTGAGCACCATCGCCTGGAAGAGCTGCGGGAGCGAGTTCTCCCCCACCGCGAAGAACTCGAGCCCCAGCCCGTCCGCAAGCCGGTTCGCGAGCAGGTACAGCGTGTTCGCCAGCATGAACACCGCGACCCCGAGCCCGAACCGCAGCCAGCGCCGCTGCCCCGTCGCCAGGATGGAGCGCAGCACCGGCCGAGTGCGCCGCGCGTCCGCCCCCGAGTCGCCCGGCACACCGGCCTCGTCGACTCCGCCGGCGTCGTCCGCCGCACCGGATCGGGCCGCGTTCCGCGCCCCCTCCTCCGTCTCTCGCCCGCGTCCATTCATGCCCCGAACGAAACCGCAACCGCCACGCCCGCGCAACCAACACCGGCCGTTCCGCATATTCCGTCGCACAACTCGGACGCCTCGAGTTTCGCTTGGATCGACCCGCACATCTTAGTCGTTATCGTGCTTGAATGTTCGATAACAGCACGGTAGATTTGAACGGAGACGGCAAGGGTGAAGAGAGGGATTACTGACGAGGGGTGACGCGCATGATCGACCCGGTGCGATTGGCGGAGCGACTCCGCGAGGCGCGCGAGGCGCACGGCTTGAGCCAGAAGGAAGTCGCCGAGGCGCTGGACGTGCCCCGCTCGGCGGTGAGCAAGATCGAGAGCGGCCGGCGCGCCGTCTCGACGTTGGAACTCACGAGAATGGCGGACCTCTACGCCCTCTCCGCCTCGTTCTTCCTCTCGGACGAGGTGGAACGGCGGAGCGAAGACCTGGCGCATGTCCTCCTGCGGGCCCTTCCCGAAACCCGAGAGGATCCGGGAATCGCGCACGCCGTGCGCTGCAGCGTGCTGTTGTGCCGGGACGGCGCGTCGCTGCGGCGACTTCTGGGTCGGGCCGTTGAACCGACGGTCCCCAGTTACGCCGCCCGGACCGGATCCACGAGCGATGCGATTCGGCAGGGAGAGGCCGTCGCCCGGGAGGAGCGGCGCCGCCTCGGACTCGGCGATGTTCCAATCCGGAGCGTGGCCGGACTCATCAGTGATCAAGGTATCTGGGCCGCGGCCACCGGATTGCCCGACGGCCTGTCCGGGCTGTTCGTGAACCACCCGGATGTCGGTTTCGCCGTTCTGGTCAACCGGCGGCATGGCGAAGCTCGACGGCGATTCTCCTACGCGCACGAGTACGCACACGTCCTGTTCGACCGCGACCGTACGATCACGACGTCGCGCCGTGACAACGCCTCCGGGCGTCTGGAGACGAGAGCCAACGCCTTCGCGGCGGCATTTCTCATGCCGCCGGGCGGTGTCGCCGAGCAGCTCGAACGAATGGGCAAGGGACGCCCGAGCCGGAACGCCCAGGCCATCTTCGATGTCGCCAACGATTCCGCGATTACGGCGGAGATCCGGACCCGGCCAGGATCCCAGCAACTCACCTACGCGGACGTGGCCGTCCTGGCGCGACATTTCGACGTCAGCTTCGAGGCGGCGGTTTGGCGGCTGAAGAGTCTGAAACACACGTCCGGATCGGAGTCCGCCGCGCTGATCGAGCAGAAGAACATTGGTAATCGGTACATCCGGATGTTGGACCGGAGCCCGGACGACGAAGGAAGGGACCGGGACGCGCGCGATGGCGTCTCCACCCGCAGCGTGGGGGCCGGTCACGACCGGGAGCTGCGCGGCCAACTCCTCCGCCTCGCGATCGAGGCGTTCCGCCGGGAAGCGATCTCGCGCGAACGGCTGCTCGAGATCGGGCGGAGACTCGACATCGCCGGCGACGACATACTCGATGTCGCGATGGCCGCCCGGCCTTGCTGATTCGAGAGCGCCCGCTGCGGGGCGTCGTTGTGGCGGACACATGCGTGCTGCTGAACTTCCTCCAGATCGACCGTATGGACCTGATCGGAGCCCATCCGGATGCGTTCATGGCCACGGACCACGTGGCAGCCGAGATCACAGACCTCGCGCAGCTCGAGCGCTACGAAGAGGCCCGCCGAGCGGGTTTCGTCGCGGAAGAGCACGTCACCCACCCGGCCGAGCTGGAGATCTTCCTTCGTCTCGAAGGTTCAGGACGCCTCGGCGCAGGAGAACGATCTGCCATCGCGGTCGCCCTGAATCGCGGCTACCGTCTCGCAACGGACGACAACAAGGCCATCAAGCGGGCGGCGCGGGAGGCGGCCGTGGCCTCGCGGGAACTCCGTTTCGTCCGCACGGAAGACATCGTGACGGAACTGATCCAGCACGGAGCGCTGACGATCGCGGCGGCCGACGAGATGCTCACCGACTGGGCGGCGAACCATCGGAGGGTGGCGCAGCGCGTCAGCGAAGGGGGACACGACATCCCGGAGCCAGTTGCCCGTCGTCGGTTCGAGCGAAGCTGGGACAATTTCGTCTCGTTGTACCGCCCCATTGCAGACGAATGGCAGGTCTACGACACTTCGAGCCGGTCCCCAATCCTGGTCGCCGCCTCGGAGCGTAACGACATCCTGCCGCTCCTTCCCAGCGGATGGCGCATCCGAGAGTTGCCGACCGCGGTGGACGCAGACCGGCGGGACCTCTCGGACGATCCCACAAGGAGCAGCGCCATGACGGAGGACAAGAAGCAGGCTCCCGACAGATTCCCGGAGGGAGAGCCTTCGATACAGAACGTGATGATCGCCTTGAGACAGGCGCGGGACGACGCGCTGGCGCGCGCGGCAGCCGTTAGGCGAGGGGAAGCCGAGGCCGCGCGGGCCGAGAATGCGACATCCACCGCCGAGAACTGATATGGAGCGATGAGTACAGAAAACGTTGTCATCATCGGCTCGGGCCCCGCCGCTTGGACGGCGGCCATCTATGCGGCCCGGGCGAACCTGAATCCGCTCGTGTTCGAAGGTGCGGGGAGCCGCACCATGATCCCCGGTGGACAGCTCATGTTCACAACTGACGTTGAGAACTATCCCGGTTTCCCCGAAGGGGTTAGCGGCATCGACATGATGTTGGACTTCAAGAAGCAGGCGCTGCGTTTCGACACGCGCGTGTTCACCGAGGACATCGTGGAGGTCGACTTCTCGAGCCGACCCTTCCACCTGCGCTCGTCCGGAAAGCAGGAGATCCTCGCGGAGACGGTGATCGTGGCCACGGGCGCCAACGCGCGCTGGCTCGGCGTGCCGGGCGAGGAACGGCTCGCGCAGAGCGGCGGCGGGGTTTCCGCGTGCGCCGTGTGCGACGGCGCCCTGCCCGTCTTCCGGGACCAGGTCCTCGCCGTCGTGGGAGGGGGCGACAGCGCGATGGAGGAGGCGCTCTACCTCACGAAGTTCGCGAGCGAGGTGCTGCTCATCCACCGGCGCGACGAACTGCGGGCGTCGCAGATCATGCAGGAGCGGGCCCTCGCCAGCGACAAGATCCGCTTTCTCTGGAACCGGACTGTGGAGGAGGTGTTCGGGGACGACGCGATCACCGGCCTCCGCCTGCGCGACACGGTGACGGGCGAGGCGTCGGAGGTCGAGGTGGGCGGGATGTTCGTGGCCATCGGCCACATCCCCAACACGGCGTTCCTGCAGGGCCAGGTCGACCTCAAGGAGAACGGCTACGTGGACATGCCCACGCCGTGGCGCACGGACACGAACGTGCCCGGCGTGTTCGCGGCGGGTGACGTCATGGACGACTACTACCGGCAGGCCGTCTCGGCCGCGGGCACCGGCTGCATGGCCGCCCTCGACGCCGAACGCTTCCTCGCCCACAACGGCGCCGCCGGCTGACCCCGGCCCTGGCGTTACGGACCTCGGCCGGAGCCTCCGCCGACGCCGACCGCGGGGCCCCGCATCACGCGCCGGGCATCCGGGTCGGGATGGGGTGGCGGCCGCTCCTGCGGTAGATCCTGAAATCGCCGTCCAGGGTGAGGACCACGCTGCCCGGGTGCTGTTCGGACATCCGCACGAGGCACGCATCCGCCGGGGACATCGGGACGTCGTCGTACTTCTTCATCATCCGCGCGACCGTGGCGGCTTCCTCCGCCAGCCGGAACGACACCTCGACAACGCCCCGCTCGACGAGCGAGACCACGGCTTCCGGCGCTCCGGCGCCGAGACGCTGCGCGAGAAAGCACGCCTCGGCGATGACGGCTTCGCAGGTGAGGAACGGGGGTTCGACGCGGGCCCACTGTTCCCGTGCCCAGCGGTGATGCCCGTCCCGGGAGTTCAGGAAGGCGATCAGCGGGCCCGTATCGAGAATGGTCCCCAGGTTCACCGACCGAAGCCGCGCAGGTAGTCCGGATTCGCCGACAGATCCTCGGGCCCCTGGAAGGCGCCGGCGAGCTCGGCGGCCCGGGACAGGGCGGAAACTGGTGGCGTGCTTCTCTCCGTTCGCAGGAAGACCTCGAGGGCCTCACGAATCAGCGCCGACCTGCTCACTCCCCGCCGGCGCGCGGCCTCGGAGACCTCTCGAGCGAGGTGCCCCGGCATCTTCAGCGATACGGGCTTCATTCCAACCCTCTCTCCCGTGTGTATTACATACTTGCGTGCTACCGTAGTACAGCATTGAGTATTACGCGATGTGCGATGTGCCGTCAATTCCAACTCGACGCGGCGGGGGGCATCCCGAGGCCCGGATTACCGGAAGATGACCTGGATTACCAGAATATGATGTAGAGGACGGCCGCTCCCGCGATCACGCCCCCGGCCCAGAGCCCGGCGCGCGGAGCGGGCGTCAGATCCACGCCATCCGCGGCGCGCGGCAGCCGGCGCGGGGCATCGAGCGGGCCCACCGCCGTGACCGCCACGATATACGCGCTGATCGCGAGGAAGGTGATCGCCATGTGGTGGAGGAACGCGACCTCCGGCAGCAGCCACAGGAGGAGGCCGTAGACGGGGATCCCGAGCAACATGCCGCCGAAGGCCGCGGCGGGCGGCGTGCGCGGCGCGAAGATGCCGAACAGGAACGCGGCCACGATCCCCGGTGAGATGAACCCCCAGAACATCTGGATGTACTCGAACACGCTCGGCGCGCGGGCCACGACCGGCGCCCACAGGCACGCCACCACGACGAGCACCCCCGTCGTCACCCGTCCCACCACCATGAGGCGCCGCGATGACGCCTCGGGCCGCAGGTGCCGCTTGTAGAGGTCCACGCTGAAGATCGTCGCCGCCGAGTTCAGCATCGAGTCGAGCGAACTCATCACGGCCCCGAACAGCGCCGCGAACATGAGGCCCGTCAGCCCGGCGGGGAGGAGTTCCCGCATCATCACGGGATAGGCCTGGTCCGGGTTCGTCACCTGATCCGCGAACAGCTCCGCCGCCATGATCCCGGGAAAGATGATGATGAACGGGATGAACAGCTTGATGAAGCCCGCCAGGAAGAGCCCCCGCTGCCCGTCCGCCAGGCTGCGCGCCGCCAGCGTGCGCTGCGTGATGAACTGGTTCAGTCCCCAGTAGAAGATGTTGGGGATCCACAGGCCGCCGATGAAGACGGCGACCCAAGGCATCTCCGGGTGGTTCCACGGGAGGACGGTGTGGAGCTTTCCGTCCGCCGCCTCGAGGAAGGGGCCGATGCCGCCCATGGCCCGGAACCCCAGCACGGTCACGAGCACGCCGCCGAGGAGGAGCGCCACGCCCTGGAGGAGGTCGGACCACACGACCGCTTTCAGTCCCCCGTAGATCGTGTACCCGCCCGCGAGCACGCCGATGAGCCAGATGCCGGTCCCCGTGTCGAGGCCGAAGATCGACTCCAGGGCGAGCGCGCCCGAGTACAGCACGGTCGCGAGGGCCACGAGCACGTACGCCGCGAGGATGAACGCCGCCATCAGCGTGCGCGTGCGCACGTCGTACCGGAACTCGAGATACTCCGGGATGGTGTAGATCCCCGCCGCGAGGAACCGGGGCAGGAAGAAGAGTCCGACGAGGACGAGGGTGACGGCCGCCATCCACTCGTAGCTCGCGATCGCGAGACCGATGTCGTAGCCCCGCCCCGCCATCCCCACGAAGTGTTCCGTCGAGATGTTCGAGGCGATGAGCGAGAAGCCGATCAGCCACCACGGCAGGTTGCGCCCGGCGAGGAAGTACCCGGCCGCGTCCCGCCGCCCCCGCGAGGCATGCAGCGACACCCCCACGACCAGCAACAGAAAGCCCGCGAACGCCGCAACGTCGAGCGGCCGAAAGTTCACACTTGTCTCACGTCATCGCGTCGCGGAGGGTCTGCCTCGCTTCTTCGTGCCGGCTGGCGGGCACGCGGAGGACTTTTGCGGCCGCCGTCGGGCCCCAGGACACGGGTGCGAACTCCCCTTCGACCCTGAAGGGGATGTCGTCCGCCTCGAGGGCGAGCCGCGCCGCGAGGAATTCGCTCTCATCCCACGCCTCGAACACGCGGACCATGTCCTCGCTCCGTGTCACGTCGCCCCCATCATGATGAAGCAGGGATCTCCTCGATGTCGGCGGTCCAGGTCACGTCGATCGCGCCCTCGAGCGAGCGGGCGGTGGGGCACTTCGCGCGGTGGCTGGCGAGGGCGCGCTCCACCGTCTCCCGGGCTTCGGCGGGGATGCGGAGCCGATAGTGGACGACGATCTCCTCCAGCGTGGGCATGCGGTCGCGGAGGCGGTTGATCCCCTCCACTTCGGCGGCGATGTCGTCGGGGGCCAGGCGGATGCCGCGCACTTCCAGTGCGCCGTTGAGCGTGCCCAGCATTCAGGCGCCGGTCGCGGCCACCTGGTAGTCGACGGGGAGCGGCAGATCTTTCGCGTCGATCCGGTAGTGGGACTTGATGGGTCCGTGGACGCCGAAGTCGATCTCGGTCCCCTCTTCGAGGCGGGCCCGGCGATGCACGCCTCCGATCTTTTCGAGACGCGCGCGGGCAGTGTAGAACGGTTCGGACATGATGTGCTCTCCTTTACGAAGCCGCCTTCCCTGTCGCATTTTCGGGCGGCGAGATTCGGGCGGGACGCGCAAACGGAACGATCAAGAGCAACCAGCATGACGTCAACCCGCGACAGGAACCGCCTTCCGGGAGGAGCGGCGGGCCGCATCGTGGCCGTGATCCTCCTGGCGGGCGGGATCGCGGCCTGCGGGCGGGGTTCGGCCGAGACGGCGGACACGGCCCCGCCCAGCGACCTCTCGGCGCTCAGCGACCGCTTCTGGGACGCCTACCTCTCCTGGAACCCGCTGCAGGCGACCTACCTGGGAGAACACCGCCTCAGCGACCGCGTTCGCGACATCTCGCCGTCGGGCCGCAACAATCGCCGCCGCGAGGTTCGTGCCCTCACGGATGCCCTCGCAGCCATCGACCGTCCGTCGCTGCCGCCCGAGGAGCGGCTGACATTTCTCGCACTTGACCATCAGCTCTCGGCGGAGGTCGCCGAGCAGACGTGCGATCTCGAGGTGTGGGTGGTGGATCACCGCGAGGGGTTCCAGCTCGATTTCCTCAACATCGTGGGGGCCCAGCCCCTCGAGACGCCGGTCGACGGCGAGCGCATGATCCGGCGCTGGAACGCGTTCGCGGACTACATCGACGACTACATCTCGAACCTCCGCACCGGTCTCGAGACGGGACGGGTCGCGGCACGCCCGTCGGTGAACCGCACGATCGTACAGCTCGAAGCCCTCCTTGAACGACCGGTGGAGGAATGGCCCATTTACGCCCCGGCGGGGACGCGGCTCGATGCATGGCCCGAGGGAACGCGCCACGACTTCCGGGCCGGGATCCGCGAGGCCGCCTCCGAGCGCATTCAGCCGGCGTATGTGAGACTCCGTGACTTCCTGCGCGACGAACTCTATCCACACTCGCGCACGGGCGCGGAGGTCGGACTCTCCAGCCTGCCGGGCGGCAGCGACTGCTACGAGGCGATGATCCGCACCTTCACGACGCTCGAACTGACGCCGGCGGAGATCCACGCGCGCGGCCTGGCGGAGCTGGAGAGGGTCCACGAGGAGCTGCGGACCCTTGGGCGGGAAGCTCTCGGCGCGGCCGATCTGAAAGAGCTTCAGCAGCGGCTGCGGTCGGACCCGGAGATGTACTTCCGCTGGCCGGGCGAGATCGTGCAGCAGGCGGAGGAGGCCTACGCGCGGGCGGCCCTCATCATGCCCGACTGGTTCGGCACGCCGCCCCGGACGGAGATGGTGATCCGTCCGATCCCGCTGTACGAAGCGCCGCAGAGCCAGCTCGCATACTACCGCGAGCCCGCGCCGGATGGGTCGCGTCCCGGCACGTACTACGTGAACACGTACCGGCCCGAGATCCGGCCCAGGTATCAGGCCGACGTCCTGAGCTTTCACGAGGCGATTCCGGGGCACCACCTCCAGACCGCGATCGCCCAGGAGGTCGAGGGTCTGCCCGAGTTCCGAAAGCACCTCGGATCGGTCGCCTTCGTCGAGGGATGGGGGCTGTACGCGGAGCGGCTCGCCGATGAAATGGGTCTCTACGTGGACGACCTGAGCCGCATCGGCCTCGCCTCGTACGATGCCTGGCGGGCCAGCCGGCTCGTCGTCGACACCGGCATCCACGCCTTCGGCTGGACGCGGGAGGAGGCGATCGACTTCGTCCGCGAGAACACGCTGCTCGCTGAAGTGAACATCGAGAACGAGGTGGACCGTTACATCACTTCGCCCGCCCAGGCGCTCACCTACAAGCTGGGGCAGCTCGAGATCTCGCGGCTGCGCCGGGAGGCTGAGGCCAGGCTCGGGGAGGCATTCTCCATCGCGGAGTTCCACGACCGGGTGCTGGAGAACGGCGCGCTGAGCCTCCCCGCACTCGGCGACGCGATCGAGAGCTGGCTTGAGGAGACCGCCAGCTAGCGCCCGGAGTTCGGCCGCCGCGTTGAGGGGACGTTGATCCGGCCCGGCAGGTTCGGGACATGTGTTCTCCCGGCAAGACCCCGCGGCTCCGGGCCTTCCTGCGCCCCGGAGCGGAGCCCGGCGGCTTCGCGCTGCCCTCGGCCATGCTCACGCTTCTGCTCGTATCGCTCATGGCGGCGGGCGGCTTTCTCCTGACCTGGATCGACGGACAGTCCGCCCGCGCCTTCGCGCGTTCCACCGAGGCCTTCTACGTGGCCGAGAGCGGACTCGCGACGGCGCTCGCGCTCGCCGAAATGCCGAACCCTTCCGTGCCGCCCCTCACGCTGGGCGTTGGAACCGCGACGGTCTCCTTCGAGCCGCTCCTCGAACTTCGGCGCGGGGAGACCGTGTACCGCGTCGAGTCGCGGGGACAGGTGGCGTCCGGCGACGCCACCTTCGCACGGTCCGTGGGACAGCTCCTCTGGGTGGCCGGACCGCCACGGGTGCCCGGCGCGCTCGTCCTCGTGGGGAGCGCGGGCGCCATCCCCCCGAAGGGGACGATCTCGGGGCTCGATGCGTTCGGGAGTGCCTGTCCGCAACAGCCCTCGCCGATCGCGGGCGTCGCGTACTGGGGCGGGCCGGCGCCGGCGCCCGATTCGGCGTTGATGATCTCGGGGTCGCCAACGGCACGATCGATGCCGGCGGGTGTGTCCGTCACGGCGGAAACGGGGATCCGCTGGACGGAACTGCTCGCGGACTGGGGCCCGCGTCCCGACGCGGTAGTACCGCCCGATCCGTGGCCGTCTCCGGGAGCCGATTCGTCCTATACGCGGATTTCGGGATCGGGGACGCTCGGTCCGGGCTCCAGCGGGCGCGGCGCCCTCGTGGTGGAGGGCGACCTGACGCTCGACGACGGTTTCGCCTGGCGGGGGCTCATCCTCGTGGGCGGCGCCCTGCTCCTGAACGGGGACATCTCGATTCAGGGGAGCGTGGCAAGCGGGCTCGCGGGCGGCGTGGGGGTGGCGGCGGACTTCGGCGGCCACCGCGTCGATCTGCGCTTCAGCGCCTGCGCCGTTGCGGCGGCCGCGGAGCGACTCACCGCGCCGGCCGCGGCCATCCCCGGCACGTGGTACGAAGTCTGGTAGCCCTGGCAGGCCGTGGCCTCTCAGAGATGCTCGGCGACGAGGTCCGGGAGGCCATCGGGGTTGTCCACGTGCAGCCAGTGGCCGCCGGCGAGTTCGTGAAGGTGTACCCGGCCATTGAGGGTCGCCGCCCGCAATCGCGCGCGATCGTCCGCCGAGAGGATGTCCGACTGGGCGGCTCGCACGACGTGGATTTCCGACGGGGGGACGGGCGTCTCGATGACGTCCCAGAGGTCGCGCCTGAAGTAGTCGGCAAGCAGTTCTTCGGCCGCGTCGGGATCCAGGCGCCACCGATAGCCGGCTTCGACGAGGACGAGGTTCGTCGCCAGCCAGTGCGCGACGGGCGAGGCGAAACCCTCGGCCTCCACCGCGGACACGGCGTGAAGTCGCTTCGCGAAGGGCCCCGGGTGCCGGCGAATCACGTCCAGCAGCCGGGCGGCTCCGCCGCCGGGCGAGCGGCGGGAGGGGGTCGCGTCGATCACCCATGTCTGGCCCGGCGCCGCGGCTGCGGCCACCATCAGCGCCGCCTTGCCGCCGAAGGAGTGCCCGAGGACCGCGTCCACGGGCCGCTCGAGCGACTCCGAGAGTTCGAGCACGTCCTGCACGCACGCGGACAGCGTGTGCGGCGGCTCGAAGTGCGGAGAGTGCCCGTGCAGCCGCAGGTCCACGAGCACAGCTCCCCACTCGGGGCGCCGGGCGACGAGCCGGCGGGCGAATGAAGCCCAGTTGCGGCCCGTGCCGTAGATGCCGTGCAGCACGTAGAGCCAGCGCCGGGAACCCGCCTCCGCGACGGTGTACTGATGCAGGAATGGTCGAGACACGGAACGAAAGGTAACGGATCTTGAAGAATCCGTCGGCGTTCGAGCCGGCGCCGGGGCTCCGGAACGCTCACCTGCAGACGGTGGTGGGGCGGATGGTGCGCCGGCGATTCGAGCCGCGGTACGAGCGGGTTCGGCTCGACACGGACGACGGAGATTTCATCGATCTCGACCTGTGGCGGGGACCGGAGACCCCCACGGGCCTGTGCCTCCTTCTCCACGGACTCGAGGGCAGCGCGCGCTCCGGCTACATGGTGACGACGAGCGAGGCGCTGGCGGCCTCCGGCATCCAGGCGGTGGCGCTCAACTTCCGTTCGTGCAGCGGGGAGCCGAACCGTCTGCCGGGCGCCTACCACTCGGGTCGGACGGATGACATCGAGCGCGCCCTGGACTGGATGGCGGCCCGTTTCCCGGGTCTCCCGCGAACCGCGGTGGGGTTCTCGCTGGGCGGGAACGCGCTCCTCAACCTGCTGGGGCGGAAGGGCGGCGGCCGGGGTCTCGTCGCCGCGGCCGCCGTGTCGGTTCCGTACGACCTCGAGTCCAGCGCCGACGCCCTGCAGCGCGGGATGGGGCGCGTGTACGGCCGCCGTTTCCTCCGCAGCCTGCGGGAGAAGGCGCGCGAGAAGGCGGCGAGGTTTCCGGATGTGGTGGCGCCCGGGGCGGCAAGGGCGCGCACGATTCGCGAGTTCGACGACCGGCTCACGGCACCGATTCACGGCTTTCGCGACGCCGCCGACTACTATGCGCGCTGCAGCGCGAAGCGTTTCGTGGACCCCGTGGACCTTCCCATGCTTCTCGTCCACGCGCGCGATGATCCGCTCGCCCCCGCGAGTTCGGTACCCGTCGAAACGATCCGGAGACGCTCGAACCTCTCCCTGGAACTCACGGAGCGAGGAGGGCATCTCGGGTTCGTCGCGCGGGGACGCGGAGAGGGGCGGGCCGGCACACGGACCGGCTGGCTGGAGGAGACGGTTTCCCGCTATATCTCGCGGGCCACGCACCGGGCAACGCATCCGGATTCCGGAGTGTTTTAGATGGTTTGTACGACTATTGTCCGCAGCCTTCAGGATGGGAGTCATTTCATGCGCGGATTTTCACGAGTCGCGGCCCTTGGGGCCGCCTTCGCCTGCCTGGCCACGCCAGTCACGGGACAGGGTTTCGGACGCGGCCCCGCCGTCGCGGTCTCCTCCGGCCAGGTCCTCATCGCCGAGAGCGGCGGCCCGACTTCGACGGGAGCCGTCTACGTGTACGAGCGAGGTCCGGATGGATGGGCCGTCTCCGCGGAACTTGCGCCCTACGCGGCGGAAGAGGGCGGCCGGTTCGGGATTTCGCTCGCGGTCGACGGCGACCGCATGCTCGTCGGCTCACCCGGCGCGGCCCACGTGTTCGAGCGGAGCGATGGAGGTTGGGAGGAAGTCGCGACGCTGACGCCGGCCGACCTGCCGGAAGGCAACGTCTTCGGTGCCGGCGGGGCGATCGCGGGCGACCTTGCGATGGTGGCCGCGACCGGTCAGGGGGGCCGCGGGAGACCCGGTGTCGCCGGCCGCGTCCATTTCTTCGAGTGGGACGGCTCCGCCTGGAATGAAGCCGGAATCGTCGAATCCCCCGAGGCGGCCGCCGGGGACGGCTTCGGCGCCGCGATGATCACCGATGGCCGGGTGGCGGCGATCGGTGCTCCCGGGACCGCCGTGGGCAATACGAACGGCGCCGGTGCGGTCTTCTTCTTCACCCGGGCCGATGACGGGACGTGGACGGCGGCGCCGGAACCGCTCACGGCCCCGGAAGCGGGCGCGAACGCGGGCTTCGGAGGCGTCCTGCACGGCGAGGACACCGAGGACGGCTTCCGGCTCGTCGTCGGAGCCCCCGGTGCCGGGGGCGTGGGCATCGCCTACACCTTCACTCCCGATGGCGATGCCTGGAGGCCCGAAGGCCGGCTCTATCCGCCGGTCGTAGCCGGGGGCGGCCGGTCCTTCGGCGGGAACTTCGCCAACGCCTTCGCGGCCGTGGGCGGAGAGATCTGGATCGGCGGGTCCGGCTCCGGCGCGGGCCGCGAGGGGCGGGTGCTTCGCTACTCGACCGACCCGGCCGGCGGCGTGGAGCTCGCCGGCGCGGTCTCCGCCTCGAACCGGGCCGCGGGCGACGGCTTCGGCGGCAGCCTCGCCGCGGAGGGCGGCGTCGCGGTCGTCGCGGCGAGCCGCAAGGACTACGGGATGGGGACCGCCTACGTCTTCGAGCGGCAGGGCGACGAGTGGGTCGAAACCGCCGAGGTGTGGAGCGACGCGACGAACTACGCGGCGATCAACGGTCACGAGGTGGGCTGCGAGGAAGGGGTGTCGGCCGACTTCGACTGCAGCGAGGTGAACATCCTCTCCTTCATGCCGGTGCAGTCGCTCGGGGCGAACCGCGGCGTCCGCGTCAACGACGTGTGGGGATGGACCGATCCGCAGACCGGTCGCGAGTACGCCCTCGTTGGGCTCACCGACCAGGCTTCGTTCATCGACATCACCGACTCGCAGAACCCGCGCTACATCGGGCGTCTTCCGATGACGGAGGGCGCGCGGGGCAGCGTGTGGCGCGACATCAAGGTCTTCAGGGATCATGCCTTCATCGTTTCCGATGGGGCGGGCGACCACGGGATGCAGGTGTTCGACCTCTCGCGCCTGCGCGACGTGGGGAGCGAGCCGGTCACCTTCGAGGCGGACGCCCACTACGATGGGATCGCGTCCGCGCACAACATCGTGATCAACGAGGAGACGGGCTTCGCCTACAGCGTGGGATCGAGCGGCGGCGGTGAGACGTGCGGCGGCGGCCTCCACATGATCGATATCAGCGAGCCGACGGAGCCGAACTTCGCAGGCTGCTTCGGGCACGAGGGCACGGGGCGTCGCGGCACCGGGTACTCGCACGACGCGCTCTGCCTCATCTATGACGGCCCGGACCGCGAGCACGCCGGCAAGGAGATCTGCTTCGGATCGAACGAGACGGACGTCTCGATCGCCGACGTCACCGACAAGGACAATCCGATCCCCCTGTCGACGGCCACGTACGCGAACGTCGCCTACGCCCACCAGGGCTGGGTGACGGAAGATCACCGTTTCTTCTACCTGGGAGACGAACTCGACGAACTGAGGACGCAGTTCTCGGGTACGCGGACGATGATCTTCGACATCACCGACCTCGACGACCCCGTCCTCGTGAAGGAGCACTTCGGCGAGTCGACGGCGAGCGACCACAACATGTACGTGCTCGGCGACCTGCTCTATCAGTCGAACTACAACAGCGGACTCCGGATCCTGAACGTGAGCGACCCGGAGAATCCGATCGAAGTCGGCTTCCTCGACACCGTGCCCCATGCGGAGGGCCCCGCGATGGGCGGCTCGTGGAGCAACTATCCGTACTTCGCGAGCGGGACGATCATCGTGACGAGCGGGAGCGAAGGCCTGTTCATGGTGAAGTACCAGAAGCCGGAGCTCGTTCCGTAATGGAGATCGCAGCGCTCTTGCCACGAGTAGCCGCCGCCGCGCGGTCCGGCCTCCTCGCCCTGGGACTGGTCGGACTCGTGGCGGTGCGGGCCGCCGCGGCGGCGGACGTGACCGCCGCCTCCGCCGAAGGCCCGTTCCTCTACGTGGCGAACCAGGAGGCGGCCGCCGTGACCGTCATCGACCTCGAGACGCACGAGGTCGTCGAGGTCATCGACCTGGAGGCCATGGGGTACGGGGCGAACGCGAAGCCGCACCACGTTGCGGTCGAGCCGGACGGATCGTTCTGGTATGTGTCGCTCATCGCGGCCAATCAGGTGCTCAAGTTCGACCGCGACAACGAACTCGTCGCCTCCGTCGAGTTCGAGCGGCCGGGCCTCCTCGCGCTCCACCCCTCGGAGCCGTGGCTCTTCGTGGGGCGGTCGATGGCCGCGGTGAACCCGCCGCAGCGCATCGGCCGCATCGACCGGATGTCGATGGAGGTCGAGGAATACGACGTCTTCATCCCGCGTCCGCACGCGCTGCTGGCGAGCCCCGACGGCGGGTGGGTCTACGCGGGCAGCCTGGGAGAGAACTCCGTCGTCACGGTCGAAGCGGAGAGCGGCGAGGCGGAGTTGCTCAGGCTTCCCGGTTCCGGGGCGATGCCCCACGTCCTCGTGCAATACGCGATCTCCCCGGACGGCGAGACGCTCGTCGCAACCGCCGAGATGACCGCCAAGCTCCTCGTATTCGACGTCACGGAGCCGGCGGCGCCGAAGCTCGTGGGGGAGCTGGACGTCGGTGCGCGGCCGTGGCACCCGAGCTGGTCGGCGGACGGGCGCTGGATCTGGTTCGGCAACCTGGGCGCGAACGAGGTCACGCTGGTCGACACGTCCGACTGGTCCGTGGCCGCCGTGATTCGGGGCGAAGGCCTCGCCGAACCGCACGGCAGCGTGCTCTCGCCGGACGGATCCCGACTGTACGTGGCGAACCGGAACGAGACCGGGTCCTACGAGTCGTCGGACCGGATGGGATACGACGCTCCCGGCGGCACGGTCGTCGTCATCGACACCGCGACCCGGGAGATCGTCGACGTCATCGAGACACCGCCCTACGCGTCGGGCATCGGTCTCGCCTCCAGCCCGCGCTGAGAGCCCCGGCGACGTGAGCCGCATGGCCGCACCCCGGAACCGGCAGGCCGCGCCGGCCGCGCTGACGGCGGCGCTCCTCGCGGCGGGATGCGCCTCGGGCGGCGTCGGCCCGGGCGAGCTGGCGCCGGAGCGCGCAGCCGACGACGAAAGCGGATTCGTCCGCACCGTCACCCCCTTTCCGGTGTTCGACCAGTCGGGGAACGCGTACGAAATCCCCTTCCTCGGCGGCTTCAACGTCCCCCGCCCGCAGTGGGTGGATATCGACGGAGATGGAGACCTCGACCTCTTCGTGCAGGAGACGACGGACCGTCTGCTGTTCTTCGAGCGCGAAGACACGCCGGACGGACGGCGCCATACCTGGCGGCCGGCTGCGTACTCGGATCTCGAGGTCGGAGAGTGGTTCCGCTTCGTGGATGTCGACGCCGACGGCGACCGGGACCTCCTCGCGGAGTCCCCCTTCAGCTACATGAAGCTGTACAGGAACACGGGCACCGCCGGCGGGGCCGTATTCGAACTCATCGCGGACACGCTTCGCGACACGCGCGGGGAGGCGATCTTCTCTGATCGACAGAACATCCCCAATGCGGCGGACATCGACTGCGACGGCCGCCTCGACCTCTTCATCGGCCGCCTGGTGGGGACGGTCACGCGCTACGAGGCGACGGGCGCGATCGGCGCGAACGCCTCGCCCTTCCGGCACATCACGGACCGCTTCGAGGACATCGAGATCGTCGCCGACCCGGCGGCGGCCGGGGGCGTGCCGCCCTTCGATGGCCCGGACGCGGGCGGGCCCTTCCCCACCCTGCACGGGGCGAACACGATGGCGCTCGCCGACTACGACGCGGACGGCGACACGGACATGTTCTGGGGCGACTTTTTCGAGGCCGGGCTCCTCCTGATCGAGAACGCGGGCTCGTGCGAGGCTCCGAACCTCCGCGTGGAGCCGCGTCCCTTCCCCCTCGACGACCCGATCCGGACGAGCGGCTACAATGCCCCGACCTTCGGCGACTACGACGGCGACGGCGACCTCGACCTGCTCATGGGCGTGCTCGGCGGCGCCTACAACGCGAACACGACGACCGCCGACAACCTCATGCTCTTCTCGCAGGAGTCCGATGGCGGCTTCGAGCTTCGCACGCGCCGCTTCATCTCGCAGATCGATGTGGGCAGCGAGAGCGTGGCCTCGCTTGTGGATCTCGACGGGGACGGCGACCTCGACCTCCTGCTCGGGAACAAGATCGACCCCGGGGATCTGTCGAACTCGCGCGTCTTCCTGTTCGAGAACGAGGGAAGCGCGACGCGGCCGGCCTTCCGCCGGACGGGCGAGTTCGAGCTGCCGGGCGCCTACCACAACGCGCCGGCCTTCGGCGACCTGGACGCGGATGGCGACCTCGACCTGCTGCTCGGCACCTGGCGCGACGAGATCCGCTACGTGCGGAACGAGGGCTCGGCCACGGAGCCCCGCCTCACGCTGGTGGACTCGGCGTTCGTCGAGATCACGCGCGGGAGCAACGCGACGCCCGCGCTCGGCGACCTCGATGGCGATGGAGATCTCGACCTCATGATCGGGGAGTCCTCGGGAGCGCTGAACTACTACGAGAACGTCGGCTCCGCCTCGGAGCCGAGCTTCGAATTCGTGAGCGACGAATACGCGGAGATCGACATCGGCCGGCGGAGCTTCCCCAAGCTCCTCGACCACGACGGGGACGGCGACCTCGACCTCGTCGTCGGTACGGAGTCCGACGGGATCCGCTACTTCCGGAACGATGGGAGTCCCGCGGCCCCGAACTTTGTCGAAGCCGACGGCGGCTTCCCCGCCGCCGAGGATCTGCCGCTGTTCGCGACGCCGGAGTTCGGGGATCTGGACGGGGACGGCGACCTCGACCTCGTCGTCGGCGCCGCCGGGGGCGGCATCTATTACTTCGAACGACGTTGAATCCCGCAGGAAAGGATGTACCTGATGAATAGAACACGGAGCTTCTTCGCCACGGCCGTCTGCGGACTGCTGTTCGTGCCCGCGGCCGACGCGCAGCAGTTCGGCGAGACCGTCGTGCTCAGCGAGAGCCGGATCATCGTCAGCGAGCCCATCGATCCGAGTGCGGCACCCGCCGAGTCGACGCCGCGCTCGCTGTACGTCTACGAACGCGGCGACGGTGGCTGGGCGCAGACCGGGACGCTTCGCGCCCCCGAGCACGACGGTCCCGACTACTTCGGCCGCTTCGTCGTCGCCGACGGCGACCGGCTGCTCGTGGGGGCGACGGCGCTCGACGAGGACGGCGACGGCGAGAGCGACGGCAGCGTGCTCGTCTTCAGCGAGACCGGGGACGGTTGGGAATTCGAGAGCTACCTGCGCCCCGCAAGCGTGCCGCTCGGGTCTTCCTTCGGTCGCTTCGCGGCGCTGGCGGGCGACCTTCTCGTGGTGACGGCCCTCGGCTACGAGGGGACCGGCGGCGCCTGGGTATTCGAACGCGGCGCCGGCGGCGATTGGGTCGAGCAGGGGATCCTGACGCCGTCGGATCCCGATCCGCAGCAGGAGTTCTTCGGCTGGGGCGCGCACACCGACGGAGAGCGCGTCATCGTCGGCGCCTTCGCCGGCCCGCAGCTTCCCGGCGCCGCGTACGTGTTCGGGCGCGATGCGGGCGGCGCGTGGGTGCAGGAGGCTCGGCTCGGGCTCACGGGGGACGAGGCCCAGCCCGGCGCCGCGATCGCACTCGACCGCGCCCCCACGATCTCGGTCGGCGTCGATGGAGACCACGCGATGCTGGGCCTCCCCGGCCTGGACGAGGGGGCGGGCGCGGTCCTCCTCTACGAGCGGCGCTCCTCCGGCGACTGGGTGCGGAACGGATCGCTGGCGGCGTTCGACCGCCAGCCCGGCGCCGGGTTCGGCGCAACCTTCACGGCGCACGACGGGGAACTCTGGGTCGCCGCCCCCGGCGCGGACCGGTTCGGTGCCATCTACGCCTTCGACTGGGATGCCGAGGCGAGGCGTTTCGGCTCCGCGAGCAAGATCAACGCGGGCGCGAGCACCGATGCGGGCGACGGGTTCGGAATCTCCGTCTCCGCGGCGGGTGACCTGGCGGTCGTCGGACAGCCGTGGGACGACGGGTCGATGGGGTCGGCGGTCGTGCTCGAGCGCCGGGACGGGCGCTGGGCCGAGACGGCGAAGATCTTCATCCCCGAGGAACGCCGTCCGCTGGCGACGCTCGCCGAGGTGGAGTGCGGCGAGGACGGCATGGCCGACCAGTTCACCTGCGACCAGGTCGACGTGATCTCGTTTCTGCCTCTCGACCGGATCGGGGGAACGGACCGCGGCATCGAGACGAACGACGTCTGGGGCTGGACCGATCCCGTGACGGGCCGCGAATACGCGATCGTCGGCCGCACGGACGGCACGGCGTTCATCGACATCTCCAACCCGGAAGCGCCCGCGTATCTGGGCAGTCTGCCAAAGACGCCCGGGTCGATCACGAATTCGTGGCGCGACATCAAGGTGTACGCGGACCACGCGTTCGTCGTCGCCGACGGCGCGGGCCGGCACGGGATGCAGGTGTTCGATCTCACGCGGCTCCGCGACGTGCGCAACGCGCCCGTCGAGTTCGACGCCGATGCCCTGTACGACGGGATCGCGAGTTCCCACAACATCGTGATCAACGAGGAGACCGGAACCGCGTACAGCGTGGGGTCGAACGGGGGCGGCGAGACGTGCGGCGGCGGTCTTCACATGATCGACGTCCGCGAACCGAAGGATCCCCGCTTCATCGGCTGCTTCGCCGACGACGGGTCGCGATACCAGGGCCGGGGGTACACGCACGACGCGCAGTGCGTGAACTACCGGGGACCCGATGCGGAGCACCTGGGCAAGGAGATCTGCTTCGGAGCCAACGAGAGCTATCTCTCCATCGCCGACGTTACCGATCCCGAGAATCCGGTCTCGCTCGCGACCCAGAACTACGCGGCCGTCGCATACGCGCATCAGGGCTGGCTCACCGAAGACCACCGATACTTCTACCAGAACGACGAAGGCGACGAGATGGCGTCGGTCAACGCGGCACAACAGGCCGGGACCGAGCCGGACATGCGGGGCACGCGCACGCTCGTCTGGGACGTGTCGGATCTCGATGACCCGGTGCTGGTCGGCGAACACTTCGGGGAGACGTTCACGATCGACCACAACCTCTACATCGTCGGCGATCTCATGTACCAGTCGAACTACGTGAGCGGGCTTCGCGTACTCGACATCAGCGACCGCGAGAACCCGCGCGAGGTCGGCTTCTTCGACACGGTGCCATGGGACGAGTCCGTCACTTTCGACGGCTCCTGGTCGAACTACCCGTTCTTCGCGAGCGGGACGATCGTCGTGTCGAGCGGCAAGGAAGGCGTGTTCTTCCTCAAGTACCGCCGTCCGGAACTCGTGCCCTGAGGCGCTCGGGTCGCCTGCCGTCAGTGGCCACCCGGCTACTGACGGCGCCGGCGCTCGCGCTCCTCGCGGGGGTGGCGGGCTGGGGATGCTCGGATGGCACGGGCCCCACCCCGGCTCCGCCACCGCCGCCTCCCCCGGCGCCGGAACCCGTCGCTTTCGAACTGACGGCGAACGAAGTGCTGACCGGACTCTCCCAGCCGGTCTTTCTCGCCGCCCCGCCGGGCGACTCGAGACTCTTCGTCGTCGAGCAGACAGGTCGCATCCGCATCGCGAACGCGGATGGCGGACTCCTCGGGGATCCCTTCCTCGACCTCTCGGCCCGCGTGGGCACGGCCCCCGAAGGCGGCCTCCTCACGATGGCTTTCCATCCGCGGTACGCGGACAACGGCCAGGTCTTCGTCTACTACACCGATACGGGAGACGACACTGTGGTCGAGCGCTACACCGTCTCGGGGGATCCCGACCGTCTCGATCCGGGCTCCGCGAAGCGGATCCTCGCGCTCACCCAGCGTCGGCGGAACCACAACGGCGGCATGCTGCAGTTCGGACCCGACGGGATGCTGTACATCTTTCTCGGCGACGAGGGCGGGGCGGGCGACCCATTCGGCAACGGGCAGAATCCGGAGACGCTGCACGGTTCGATCCTTCGCATCGACGTCGATGGAGGCGACCCGTACGCGATCCCGGACGACAACCCCTTCGCAGGAGAGGAGGGCGCGCGGGGCGAGATCTGGGCCATCGGCGTCCGGAATCCGTGGCGCTCGACCTTCGACTTTGCGGCCCACGTCCTCTACGTGGCGGACGTGGGCCAGAACGAACGCGAGGAAATCAACGCGGTGCCGGCGGGCGAGGCGGGCGTGAACTACGGCTGGAACACGATGGAGGGGTCGGCCTGTTACGAGAGTTCCGAGTGCGACATGTCGGGTCTCACGCTGCCCGTCGTCGAGTACGTCCACGACGGCAGCGTCTGCTCGGTGACCGGAGGATACGTGTACCGCGGATCACAGCTCCCCGAGATTGCGGGGCACTACTTCTACTCGGATTTCTGCACCGGCTTTCTGCGGAGTTTCCGCTTCGACGGCAGTCAGGCGACGGACGCGAGACGCTGGAACGTGGGAAGCCTCGGCGCGGTGTCCTCCTTCGGCGTCGACGGCTCCGGCGAACTCTACGTCGTGAACCTCACCGGCTCCGTGTCCCGACTGGAACGCCGCCAGCCTTAGCCGTCCGGTTCGGGCCGCGGCACCCGCCCGACCCCGGAATCGGGACACGCTAGACTCTGAACGTCAGCCCCAGCTGGAAGAGCACGAAGTCGACATCGGAGGCGATGGGCGAGAACGAACTTCCGCCGAAGCCGTCCTCGACGATGCTCCCGGGCACGAGATACTCCGTGCGGCCATGCCTTCGGTACTGGGCTTCCAGCCTCAGCAGGACCGGTTTGGCGGACCAGTTGAAGGGGATCGAGAGCCCGCCGCCGAAGCCGTACGCGGCGCGCACGTCATCGAAGTTCACCGTCGTGCCGTCGTAGGGAGAATCGTAGAGGTCCCAGCCGTGCTCGACGGAGCTGACCGTGAAGAAATAGCCGAGCCCGGCGAAGCCGTTCACGAAGGGCTGGACGGGGCCGTACGGAAGCCGGATCTCGGGGCCGAGTCCGAGGTAGCCCACGTTGTTGCGCGTGACGATGTCGGTCAGGATCCGGTCCGTCACCGAGAATACGGGGACGCCGAGCGTCTCCGATCCGTAGTTTACGTATCCGGCATCGAACCGAACCCGGAAGGCGGGGGAGTCCTCGAAGCCGAGCAGGGCGGTGAGCGCCCCCCCGAAACCTTCGTTGACGAACGAACTGAACTGCCCATGCGGCGCCATCAGGGAGACGGTGGCGCCCAGATCCCACTGCGTGCCGTTTCCGCCCGAAGACGACTCCCCGGGCGGTTGGCCGGGAAGGCGTCCGCCGGGAACCTGCGCCGCCGCGTCCGCAGGCGCGAGCGCCGCCAGCGCCCCAAGCGCCGTCAGCGCGACGAGCCCGGCCCCGAGCACCCTCCGGCTCCCCATCCGTGTACGCATCATCTGTCCCGCTCCCTCTCGCGTCCGCGTGGCGTCCGACCCGGCGCCCGCCGTCACCCACCGTCCCGTAGACGGCCGCACGCGGGAATCCGTCACAGCGTAATCTCGCCGGTAAGGTAGAGCGCCGCACGGCCGGCGATCGTCACGCGGTCCCCGAGGTGGCGACAGATGAGGGTGCCGCCGCGGGCACTGATCTGCCGTGCCTCAAGCGGCGCCTCGCCGCGATCCAGCCGCTCGGCCCAGTAGGGCGCCAGCGTGCAGTGCGCGGAGCCCGTGACCGGATCCTCCGGCACGCCGACGCTGGGCGCAAAGAAGCGGGACACGAAATCCGCGCTCACGCCCGGCGCGCTCACGATGATCCCGAGGCGATCCAGTCCGCGCAGTCGGCTGAAATCCGGCTTCAGCTTCCGGACGTCGTCTTCGGCATCGAGGAGGACGAGATAATCCCGGTCCGACGCCAGTACCTCCGCGGGTGCCGCTCCCAAACCCTCCACGAGGGCGCGGGGAGCTTCGCGCGACACCGCCGGGCGCGCCGGAAAATCCATCACGAGGAGATCTCCCTCGCCCCGCTCCACGATGAGTTCGCCGCTTCTCGTCTCGAAACTCACGCTCTCGCGGCCGGGCGCCAGCCGCTCGAGAATGACCCAGGCGGAGGCCAGCGTTGCGTGTCCGCACAGGTCGACCTCGGACACGGGCGTGAACCAGCGGAGCCCGAACCCGCCC
>VXMR01000039.1 GCA_009841005.1 Gemmatimonadales bacterium | reverse complement strand
CCTCCCCTCCCGCCCCCCGCCATCCCAGCCCGCGCACGAGGAGGACGAGGTTGACCCAGGCCCCGACGGAGCTGCCGAAGACGAGCCCCGCCGCCGCGCGCAGCCCGAACCCGCGGTCCTCCATCCACAGCGCGGTCGCGGCCCCGATCAGGATGCCGGTCCCCACGCCGGCCAGGGCGTACTTCACCGGCGTCCGCGTGTCCTGGAGGGCGTGGAACGCGCTCGCGAACAGCTTCGTGAGGCTCGTCGCCACGAGTCCCAGCGCGTAGGCGCCCAGGGCCCACTGCACGACCGGGACGTGTTCGGCCTCGAAGGCTCCCCGTTCGTAGATGAGCGACGTCACGAGATCCCCGAGCAGGAGGAGCACGGCGACCGATGGAAGAATGAAGTAGGACACGCGCCGCACGCCGGTCGACAGATGCGACCGCAGCGCTTCGGCCCCCTCCTCCCGGGACATCTCCGGCAGCGCCGCCACCGCCACCGAGGCGCCGAAGAGGGCCATTGGCACCATCGCGATGCGCTGCGCGAAGTAGATCCCCGTGAGCGCGCCCTCGGCGAGGAGGCTGGCGATGAACACATCGGTCAGGCTCGAGAGCTGGAAGATCCCCTGCCCCGCCGCGACCGGCATGGCGTTGCGCGCGACGCGGCGCGTGGGCTCGAAGCGGAGGTCGATGCGGGGGCGGAGCGTGCCGAGCAGGCGGTACACGACGGGGAGCTGGATCGCGACCTGCAGCACACTTCCGATGAGGGTGGACCAGGTGAGCACGACGATGAGCGGCGCCCAGCCCATCCGCGCCCCCAGCAGGAGGCCGCCGATCTGGGACAGGTTCCAGACGACGGGTGCGACGAAGGGGAGGAAGAAACGGCGGTGGCTCGTGAGGATGCCGAGGCACCATGCACCGACGATCATGACCCCGGACATGGGGAAGAGGATGCGGACCAGGCGCGTCGTAAGCTCGCTCAACTCCGCGTCGTAGCCGGGCGCGAGGATGCCCAGGAGCCAGGGTGCGCCGGCGACGACCGCCGCCACGACGAGGAGGGAGAGGAGGAGGAGGCCGCCGAGCACGCCCTGCGCGAGCCTCCGCGCCGCGGTCGTGTCGCCCCGCTCCATCAACGAGGAGAACACCGGCACGAAGGAGGCGGAGAGGGCGCCTTCGCTGAGGAGGTTGCGAAAGGCGTTCGGGATCTTGAGCGCGGCCGCATAGGCGTCGGTGACCGGCCCGACGCCGAAGGTGGCGGCGATGATGACGTCCCGCAGAAACCCGGTGATGCGGCTGGCGAGAATGCCGGCGGCGACGCGCGTCGCGGAACGGCCCTGCCCCGGCGCCTTCCCCGTCAGATCAACGCTCCCCGTCGTTTCCGGCCGGTCGCCCCGCCTCCCCTGTGGGGAGTGCCGGGAGCGCTTCGTCTCCTTCCACGAGGGCACGCACGAAGGCGGTCTCTTCCCGGATGCCCTCGACCGCCTGCGTCAGGTACTGGATTTCCTGCTCGAGCGCGTCGATGCGCGCGGACTGGTTCGTTCCGGACTCGGTGCTCCCGATCCGGCGCGCGAGGGCTTCGGAAAGGGGGGAGTCGATCACGATGGCGAGCACCGGGATGAGGACGATCAGCCCGAGAACGACCATGAAGGCGAAGGTCATCTCGGATCTCCCGTGCCGCTCATTGTCGCGCCCCCCGTGGAAGAACGTCCGCTCGCGAGTGCCCACCGGGACGATGTACCCGCGAACGCCGCAAGCTATCCATCTCCCGCGCGACCCGCCAAGAAGGAGGCGACCTGGCGATCGGTCTCGCGGGCCAGCCGCTCCACGAGTCCGGGGCCGTAGCGGCAGAGGAAGGGGAGCGGATTCAGCACCCTCTCCTGAGGTCGCCGGCGCGGGAAGAGGTTCGCCCCCGCGCGGCGCACCTGGCCCAGCCGGACGTCGAGTCGTTCCCGGGTCGCACGGTCCACCTGACGGCTCAGTTCCGAGGCCGCATCGAGGATACCCTTCCGCATCTTCCCCGCCGCCCCTCGCAGACCCGGCACGTCCTCGGCCACGGCCTCCTCGATCGCGGCCATGCCCGTCTCGGCTTCCTCCCGGAAACGACCGAGCGCCCGCTTCACCGTCTGCGGTCGCGCCTCCTGCGTGAGCCGTTCGACGACCGACTCCGCGCCCCCGGCGAGATCCCCCGGCGACAGGCCCGTCCGATCGAGCACCCGTCGCGTGCGCGCCTCGACCAGCATCCAGGCCGCGCGCGGATGGACGGACGGCAGGGGGACATCGAGGGCTCCGAACAGCGGCCCCAATTGGCTCCAGTAGGCGACCTCGCCGGGCCCCAGCACGGTCGCGGCCACGGGGAGGAGCCAGGATTCGAGCGCGGGGCGGGATGCGACGTTCGGCGAAAAGCCCTGGGGCTCGGCCTCGAGCCGTTCGCGCCAGCCTTTGGGAGACGTCTCGCCGCCTCGCCGGACGCGATGCCTCCCGCCGCCCCCGTCGAAGAAGAGCGGCAGTGCATCTCCGACCCGCGAGATCGGCGCCTCGAAGCCCTTCGCCTCCAACGCGCGCACACCCGCCGCCTCCGCCTCGAGGATCCCGTCCCAGTCGGCAAGAAGCCGGTCGTGGAACGGGGCGGCGGCGCGCCGGAGCTCCGGGTGCGCGGAGTCGATCCATGCGTATCCCCGATCGCCGAGCACCCCCGCAAGGAGGCGGGCGAACGCGGCGGAGACCGGTTGTCCCTCGACGTAGGCATCTCGGATCAACTCCAGGTAATGCACCATAAACTCTGATTCAGGCACGAGTTCAGGAAGATAGCCGAGCACATCCATCCCGGAGCCGTCGAGGATGTGGGATCCCACGGAACGGCGCTCGCCGCCATCGGGGACCGGGAGCGCGAGCGTCCGCGGCGCGTCCGAACGGTCGAGGATCGTCGCGCTCCCCACCTCGTCCCAGTCGTGATCGTCCGAGGCGATCCAGAACAGGGGGACGACGGTAGCACCGAGCTGCTGCTCGAGTCGGGCGGCGAGCGAGATGGCGGTGAGGGCCTTGTAGAGGACGTAGAGGGGCCCCAGGAGGAGGACGGGCTGGTGCCCCGTCGTGACGAAGGCTCCCTCCCCCCGGAGGACGGACTCGACGCGCGCTCGGACACCCGGACCGGAAACACCGAAGGCGTCGGGCGCAAGCCGGGAATGGCGAGGAGAGGGAGGGGCGGCCGCGGCAAGATCGCTGGCGAGAGGGAGAAAGCCGCCGTCGCCGGCGTCGAGGACGGCGTGCGCGATGGAGCCGGGGACGCCCAGCGGCCGCGGGAGGATTTCCGGGCTCCCCGCCGGACTCAAAGGGTCCGTCCCATCAGAAGCAGGCGAGCCGAGTCGCTCCGGAACGGCGTTCCGTCGTAGCCGCCGAAGGCGTTCGTCGCCTCGAGTCCCTGCTCGCGGAGCAGGCCGCGCAGCGCGTCGGGAGAATAGAGGCGCACGCGCTCGTGGTAGACCTCCGGCTCCCGGTCCGCGGTTCCTCCGATCTCGATTCGCTTGAACACCTGGTCTCCCTCCACCCACCGCGTCTGCCGCACGGGAGTTCCGTTGATCTCGCCCACGGACTCCGGATCGAGGCGGTCGATGACCCACGCCGCGTGCAGATAGTCCATCAGGAAGGGGGCGCCGGGCCGCAGCACGCGCCGGATTTCCCGCAGGACCTCGATGTCTTCCTCCGGCGTGAGAAAGTAGCCGAAGGAGGTGAAGAAGTTTACCAGACCATCGAACGTCCCGGCGGCGAAGGGAAGCCCGCGCATGTCCGCGCGGATGAGGGATCCGTCCACGCCCGGGCGCCCTCGCGCCGCATCGAGGAGCGGGGCGGAAAGATCAATCCCGACCGCCCGCAGGCCCGCCGCCCGGAGACGCTGCAGGTGCCGTCCCGCGCCGCAGGCGAGATCGAGGACGCGGGCGCCCGCGGCGAGTCCCGCGCGCTCCCGGTAGAGTCCGACCGCCCGGGCGGCCTCCTCCTCATCCCGGTGCGGATACAGCTCGAGGTAGGCTCGGCCGAACCAGTCCCTGAACCATTCGGCCGGGGTGCTCATCGGCTCGCTCACAGGACCCTCACGGTCCCTTGTGGTACGGTTCGCCACGAAGAATCGTGGCTGCCCGGTAGAGCTGCTCCGTGAGGACGAGCCGGGCGACCTCGTGCGGGAGCGTCATGGCCGAGAGCGCGAGCCGGGTCCGCGCGCGGGCGAGCAGCCCCGGGGCGAGTCCGTGCGCCCCTCCGATCGCGAACGCGGCTCCCGGCCGTCCATAGGTGCGCATGTCGTCGAGGTAGTCCGCGAGAGCCCGCGTTGTCCAGCGCTCGCCTTCGCGCGTGAGGGCGATGAGGTCCAGCTCGTCGGGGAGTCGCCGCTCGAGGGCCGCCGCCTCCTGCTCCCGCGCTTCTCCGGCGCGCGCATCCGGAAGTCGGGCCGGGTCGACGGCGATGGCCTCGAACCGGACGTACCGCCGCAGGCGGTTCTCATACTCCTCCGTCGCCCTTCGCAGGGCGGTGGCCCGGTTCCGTGCGACCGAGGCCACAACGATCCGCGTCACCCTCCGGCCGCCGAGTCACGGTCGGTCGGACCCGATGCCGCATCGAGAATCAGGCGTCTCACGTCTTCCCAGCCGGCCTTCCATGTGAGAGTCTCGGGGAGAACCCAGATCGGCAGGCCCGGGTCGAAGAGCGGGCGGAGTCGGGAGAGGTCCTTGCGTGTGGTGAGCACGCCCCCCCGCCCCGCGGCCCGGATCGCGCCCGTACGCTCCCGCGGCGACGGGATCCCGTGATCGCTCAGCGCGAGGCGCTCCCGAACCGACGCGCACGCGGCGCCGGCCTGCGCGAAGAAGAGATTGGGCTTCATGATTCCGGTCAAGGCGAGCCGGGGGGCCGGCGACCCCGACCAGGCGCGTGCTCCCGCGCTCGCCGCTTCGAGGGGCCCGTGCCCGAACACGCCCGTCGCCACCGGGATGCCGGGGGCCAGACTCCCGCAACGGACCCGGAGTTCGCCGTCGAAGCCGGAGAGTTGAGCCGTCCACGGCTCCCGCCCCGTGATGAGGATCGCGTCCGCGCGGACGACGGCGCGTTCCCAGCGCTCGCGGAAAGGGCCGGCGGGGAGGCGCTCGCGGTTCGTGCGGCGAAGCGCGTCCCGGTCGAGAACGAGGAGGTCGAGGTCGCGAAAGAGGCGGCGATGCTGAAAGCCATCGTCGATGATGGCAACGGTCGCTCCCTCCGCCGCGGCCCGCCGTCCGGACCGGACCCGGTCCTGGTGACCGCGGATCGACGCCCCCGGCGCCTCGTGCGTGAGCAACTCGAGCTCGTCGGTGTATCCCCGCGCGAGAATGGCCGGACGGTGCCCGGCCTCCCGAAGCGTGCGGGCGATGCAGGCGGCGAGCGGCGTCTTGCCGCTTCCCCCGGCCGTCACGCCGCCGACCGAGATCACGGGGATGCCCGCGGTGTGTACAGCGAGGATCCCGAGATCGTAGAGGCGATGCCGGCCGTCGTGGATGCCGCCGTAGATGCGGGCGACCCCCCTCAGCGGAAGCGCCGCGCGCGGGCGGCGCCACTGGCTGCGGAGGCGGAGTTCGAGCGAGCGCCGCACCGGAATCCGACGCGCCTCCCGCGCCACTTGCTCGCAGCGGGCCACCTCGCGCTCAAGCGCGACCTGGATCTGTTCGGTGTCCGGCGCCGCGCCCTCCCCGACCGGAGCGAGCGACACGAACACCGTGGCTCCGGGGGCGGGGATAAGGAAGCGATCCCAGCTCGGGAGCCGCAGGCCAGAGGAGGCCGCGACCCCCACCACGGTCACGGAGCCCTCCGCCAACGCCCCGATGCGCGCCGTGCCTTCCTTCAACGACCGCCGGGGGCCGCGCGGTCCGTCCCCCGTGAGAATCACGCCGCGTCCCGACGCGAACGAGCGGGCCAACTGGCGGAAGCCGGCCGAGCCCCCGCGGGTGCTCGAGCCCCGGGCCACGTCATAGCCGAGGCGTCGGAGGACCCGCGAGACGATCTCGCCGTCGCGGTCGCGGCTCGCGAGCGTCGCGAGTTCCTGCCCCGCGAAGAGGCACGTGAGCGGGAGGAGGTGTTCGTGCCAGCACGCATGGATTTCATGCTTCAGTCGAGGCCGGTACGGACAGTCGAGGTCGTCGGGGTGCCGGAAGCGCCACGTCCGGCTGACCGGAAGCGCGGCCCGCACGAGTCGGACCGCGAGGCCCAGGGGGACCCGGCGAGCGCTCAGCACGGCGCGCCGGAACGACTCTCGGAGTCGGGGCCCTCCAGGAGCTCGATCGCGTGCCGCGCGACGCGGGCCGCGCAGCCCGGCTTCCCGAGCCGCTCGCGAACGATGTCGAAGCCGCGGAGCATCTCCCGGCGCGCCGGCGCCTCATCACGGAGGAGCGCCTCGAGCGCCTGCGCAGCGCGCTCGGCCGTCAGCTGATCCTGGAGGAATTCCGGAACGACCGGGGCCTCCGCCACGAGGTTGACGAGCACGATGGAGGAAACGCGCACCAGCCGGCGACCGATGGCCCACTCCACCGTGCCCATGCGGTAGCCCACCACCATCGGGACCCCCGCGAGCGCGAGTTCGAGCGTGATCGTGCCGGATTTCGTGAGGGCGGCCCAGGACCGCTCCGTCGCCTCGCGCGCCCCCGCGGTTGGGAACCCCGCTCCCGCATAGAGCGACTCCGGCAGATGCGGGGGTCGCGCAATGATGAAGTCGAGATCCGGGTGCCGCCCCGCGAGTTGCCGCGCGGCTTCCGCGAAGACGGGAAGCATGCACCGCACCTCCTGCGCTCGCGATCCCGGAAAGAGGCCGATCACCCTCCCTCCACCGCAGGTGCGGCCCTCCACCGTCCCGGGCGTCCCGGTCGCCGCGGGAGACCCGGTCGGCGGGCGAGCCCCCGCGCCGCCGTCGGTCGCGCGCGTCGCGTCGAGCAGAGGGTGCCCGACGAAGTCCGTTGGCACGCCGTGTCGTTCGAGCAGCGCCCCCTCGAACGGGAGCACGGTGAGGACGCGGTCGCAATCGCGCCGCAGTTTCGAGGCCCGGCCCTCCCGCCAGGCCCATACCTGGGGCGCGATGTAGTAGAGGACCCGCCGCCCCTGCCGCCGCGCGCTCCGGGCGAGCCGCAGGTTCAGCCCCGGGTAGTCGATCGGAAGGAACAGCCGGACATCCTCCGTCACGAAGAGGCGCCGGATCCTGCGCTCGAGTCGAAGGAAGCCCGGCAGACGCCGCAGCACCTCCGTCCCCCCCATGACCGACAGCTCGTCGAGCCCGGCGATCCTCGACACGCCGGCCGCCGCCATCTCGCGGCCCCCGATCCCGAACAGCCTCGCCTCGGGCAGCTTCCGGCGGATCTCCCCTGCGACCGCCGCGCCGTGGTGGTCCCCCGAGGATTCGCCGGCGGAGATGAAAATCGCCGGCGGTGGACGTGGGGTCAGGACAGTCGGCCGAGGTAGGCCATCAGCATGAGGACAAGTGCAAGGAGAATGAGGAGAACCAGGGTTCGGGGCCCCCTCTTGACCGCGCCTCCGAGCTTCTTCCGCTCCTCACGAATCTTGATCAACGACATGTACGAACTCCTCGATTTCGCGGGTGATCCGGATCGCGACTTCCAGCGCGTCCCTGCCCGCGTGACCCGATACCAGGCGGCTCGGACGTCCCGCGATCGCATCGGCAAAGGCCTCGAGTTCCCTCCCGAGCGCCTCGCCGCCACGAGCCTCCAGCGGCACATGCTCCACCAGGGCTTCCACTCCCGTGATTTCGGTCACGGTCCCCGGGTCGCGCCGTCTGTAGTGATGTCCCGTTCCGGCCGCCAGGTCCAAGCTGAAGTACCCGGAGCGCTGGAACAACCTCAGCTTCCGCAGCGCTTTCAGCGCCACACGGCTCGCGGTGATGTTCGCCACCGTGCCGTCCTCGAAGGAGAGGCGCGCGTTGGCGAGGTCGATCCGGGGGGAGATGACGGGTACGCCCACCGCGCGCACATCCTCCAGCGGCGCCTCCGTCAGCGTAAGGACGAGGTCGATGTCGTGGATCATCAGATCCAGGATCACGGTCGTGTCCACCCCGCGGGGCTGAAACGGCGCCATCCGCAGAGACTCGATGAACCGCGGCCGATCGAGCCACGGTTCCGCGGCAAGGAGGACGCCGTTGAAGCGCTCGACGTGTCCGACCCCGAGAACGACGCCCTTCTCTTCCGCGAGCGCGAGGATGTCGTCCGCCTCCGCGAGGCTGGCCGCGAGCGGTTTCTCGACGAGTGCGTGGCATCCCGCGCGGATCGCGGCGGCCGCAGCGTCGCGGTGCGCCTCGGTGGGCACCGCAACGACGACGGCCTCGACCCGGTCGAGCAGCGCCTCCGCCTCCGCGAAGGCGGGCACGGACAAGCTGTCCGCGACCTCCCACGCCCGCGCGGTCGACCGGTCGTGCACCCCCTCCAACTCGAACGCGTCGCTCTGCGCCAGGAGTCGGGCGTGCTCGGCGCCCAGCTTCCCGACTCCGACGACGCCGGCCGGGATCCGGCTCACACGGCGGACCGGGTCTTCGCCTCGCGCGGCTCCGGCGGGAGCTCGTCGTCCGGTCCGACGCGGGTCGTGGTCACGCCGCGTTGGGAATCGCGGATGAACTCCACGAGTTCCCGCACCTCGGACGTCATGTCTCCCCGCCGGACGCGGTCGAGACCTGTCCGGAGCGGGTCGCCCGACCGGAAGATCGTCCGGTATGCGGCCTGCAGCGCGCGAATCGCCTCCGCCTCGAATCCCCGGCGTTCGAGGCCGGTGCGGTTGACGCCGTACGTGCGGGTCCGATCTCCCCCCACGAGCGTGTACGGTGCGACATCGCGCGAGACGCGCGCGCCGCCTCCGACCATCGCATGCCGGCCGATCCGCGTGAACTGGTGGATGCCCGTCAATCCTCCGACGATGCCCCAGTCTCCGATCTCGACGTGCCCCCCCATCGTCACGCCGTTCGCGAGTACGACGTGATTCCCGATGAGGCAGTCGTGGGCGATGTGCACATAGGCCATCACCAGCGTGTCCGCCCCGACCGACGTCAGACCGTTCGCCGCCGTCCCCCGGTTCAGCGTCGTGAACTCGCGCACGACGGTTCGGGGCCCGATCTCGAGGAAGGTGCGTTCTCCCGCGTATTTGAGGTCCTGCGGGTCCGAACCCAGGACGGCTCCCTTCGCGATGCGCACGTCCTCGGCCACGCGCGTATCCCTCTCGATGAGCACGTGCGGGCCGATGCGTACCCGTTCGCCCACCTCCACATCGGGGCCGATCACCGTGTACGGGCCGACGGAGGCGCTGGCTGCGATGCGCGCCGATGGATCGACGACGGCCGTCGCATGCCGCCCCGGCGCAACCCCCGCCGACGTCACCGGTCCATGACCTGCCCCAGAATCGTGGCCTCCGCCGCGACCCTGCCGTCGACCCGGGCCACGCCCTTCAGCTTCCCGCGCCTGGCCCGCCCCTGGACGAGATCGAGTTCGAGGATCAGCTGGTCGCCGGGGATGACGGGCCGCCGGAACTTCACGCCGTCCACCGACAGGAAGTAGATGACCTTGTCCTCGGAGTTCTCGAGGCCGCCCATCAGCAGGAGTCCCCCGCATTGGGCCAGCGCCTCGATGATGAGCACCCCGGGCATCACGGGACGGCCCGGAAAGTGCCCCGCGAAGAACGGTTCGTTCGCGCTCACGTTCTTCAGGCCGACGATCCGCTGCCCCGGTTCGATCTCGAGCACCCGGTCCACCAGAAGCATGGGATACCGGTGCGGGAGGATGTTCAGTATTTCGGTGACGTCCATCACCCTTCCTCGTTCGTCTCGTTCTCCCGTCATCCGGCTTCCCGTGTCGTGCCGCACGACACCAGCCGGCGGGCGAGTTCCAGATTGCCGTGATGTCCCGGTCGTTCCGCGACCACATGACATTGCAGTCTCGCGCCCACGAGTGCGAGATCGCCGATGATGTCGAGAATCTTGTGCCGGACGAACTCGTCCGGGAAGCGGAGCTTCTGCCCGGCTTCGAGCCCGTCCGCGGAAAGGGCGAGCGTGTTGTCCCGCGTCGCTCCGAGGGCGAGTCCCCGTTCACGCAGCGCCTCCCGCCATTCGGACAGCCCGAAGGTGCGGGCCGGCGCGATCTCCCGCAGGAAATCCACGGGTTCCAGCCGCGCGCTCGCGGACTGTCGCCCGATGAGCGGGTGGTCGAAATCGATCGTCGCCGAGATCCGCCCGGATCCCGCGGGGAGTACATCGTACCGGGTTCTTCCGATGGCGAGGCGCAGAGAGTTGTCGATCCGGAGGCACGGCGCCTCTGCCTCCTGCGCGACGGGTCCGGCTTCCAGGAGCCGCTCGCACCACGCGCCGGCGCTCCCGTCGAGGGCAGGAGGTTCCGGCCCGGAGACGTCGATCCAGAGGTTGTCGAGCGTCAACCCGTGCGCCGCGGCGAGCACATGTTCGGCGGTGCGAACCACGGCTTCGCCCCGTTGGAGCGCGGTCTCGCGGTCGGTGGAATGTACGAAGTCCACCGTGGCCGGTATCTCCGGCGCGCCGGGAAGATCCGTGCGGCGGAAGCGCAGACCGCCGCCCTCGGGCGCGGGGCGAAGCCTGACGACGGAGGGTTCGCCCGTGTGTATCCCGTACCCGCGGACCTCCACGGCCCGCGCGATCGTGCGCTGTTTCGCCGTCAAGCCCCTTCTTCGTCCGACTCGTTCCGCCGGGTGGGCCGATCGCCCTCGTGGGCCCCCAATCCCCGCTCGAGGCGCGCGACGCGATGGAAGAGGTCCGGCAGCCTGCTCAGCTGTGCGGCCTCCTTCAGCCACGACCGGTGAGGCCGGGCCGGCGTCCCTCCCAGCTCCGCTCCCGCGGGCACATCCTGCACCACCCCCGTCTGGCCCGCGATGCGCGCGCCGGCTCCGATCGTCAGGTGGCCGGCCACGCCGGCCTGGCCACCGAACTGTGTTCCGGCCCCGATGTCACAGCTCCCCGCGATGCCGACGTGCGCCGCGATGAGGCAATCGCTCCCGATCCGCACGTTGTGCCCCACGTGCACGAGATTGTCGAGCTTGGTCCGGTCCCCGATCCGCGTGTCGTCGAGCGCGCCGCGGTCGATCGTGCAGTTCGCTCCGATCTCGACGTCGGCTCCGATCACGCAGCCGCCTATCTGCGGCACCTTGTGCGCCCCGTCGGGCCCCGGCACGTACCCGAAGCCGTCCGTCCCGATGCGGGCGCCGGCATGCACCCGCACCCGGTCGCCCAGCTCGACGCCGTGGAGGACGGAGACGGCGTGGCCGAGCCGGCAGTCGACGCCGATCCGCGCTCCACGACCGATCAGCGTTCCCGGCCCCACCCACGTCCCGCGCCCGACCCGGGCACCGTCCTCCACCACTACGCCCGGGCCCAGCGACACCGTCTCCCCGATCCGCGCCCCCTCGTCGACCCGGGCGGCCGGGTGGATGCCCGGCGGCGGCGGGGGCTCCGGATGAAAGAGCCGCACGATCGTGGCGAAGGACAGATGAGGGTCGTCGACCTTCAGGACGCTGAACCGGACATCGCGCGGTTCGAAGCTGCGCGGGGCCAGCACGGCCCCCGCCCGCGTCCCGCTGACGGCCTCCCGCATCGTTTCGCGGGCGAAGAAGGCGAGGTCTCCGGGGCCGGCGACGTCGAGCGAGGCGACTCCGCTCAATCGGCGGTCGGGATCGCCCAGTACATCCGCGCCCACGCGACGAGCGAGATCGGAGACCGTGAACGTCGTCATTCGCGGAACGGGCCGGACCCCGTGCCCGTGTCGGCCGCTAGCCGCCGGGCAGGGCCGAGAGGTCGGCGAGGTCCACCCCGAGACGCTCGAGCACCGAGGTGGTGATGTCGAGGGAGATGTCCGCCGCCACCACGCCCGCGGCGATGTCGAGCACGATCGAGTAGCTGCGTTCCGCGCGGATCTCCTCGATCACCTCGTTCACGCGCACGACGATCGGTTCGAGCAACTCCGCGCGACGCCGATCGAGTTCCACGTTCAATTCCTGCTGCCGGTTCGCCGCCTCCTGCTGCTTGTCGCGGATCTCCCGCTCCTTCTGCTGGCGTCCCGCCGGGTCGAGCAGCGACTGCTGCTGCTGGTACGCCCCGATGAGAGAGTCGATCTCCGCCGCGAAGGCCTCGAGTTCGCCCTCGAACTCGATGGACACGCGCTGAAACGCGGCACCCGCCGAATCCGCGCCGGGTGCGACGGGAAGGATGGCCTGCGTGTTAACGTAGACGATCGGCGTCCCCTCAGGGGGCAGCGGAACCACTTCCAGCGGCGCCGGCGCCCCCGGCAGCTCCTGACCGGCCAGAGGGCCCGCGATCAGCGAGCCGAGCGCCAGCAGACGCATCACGGCCGGCCTTGCGCCCCCGTGAATCCAGTTCATGTCGGTATCTCTCCGGTTCAGAACACACGTCCGAACTTGAAGTGCAACTGCCAACCCGGATCCGGCCTGCCCAGGACATCCCGCCGATCGAATCCGTATGCGTAGTCGAGTCCCAGTGGACCGAAGGGCGTCACCAGACTCGCGCCGATTCCCGCCCCCACGAGAAGGTCCGTCGGGTTGAGCTGGCTGGCGTCCAGCCAGACGTTCCCGGCGTCCATGAAGGCACTCATGAAGATGCTGCTCGTAAGCTTGATCCCGAAAGTCACCCCGGTCCGGAAGAACGATTCTCCCACGCGGTCGAGGTCGCTGAAGGGGGCGTCATCCGGGATGTGCCCCGACGGAGTCACCGAGGCTTCATCGTATCCTCGCAGCTGGATTCCCGCCTGCGTGCCCCCCGCGTAGTAGCGCTCGGTGAAGAACGGATTCCTGCCCAGGATGAGCCCCGCCTCGAAGCTGAGTCCGAAGGTGAGTTCGATGGGCGGGCTCGTGCTCCCGGGGCCCCCGCCGAGCCGGCCCACCGGTACGAACCACTCGCTCGTCAGATCGAGCTTCTGGTAGTTCCCGTCGCCCGCGAGAACGCCCCCGGTCTGCCGGAACGAGAGCTGGTTCCGGGCGCCTGCCGTCGCGAACAGGGGATTGTTCCGGCTGTCCTGGACCAGGCGCCCCGAGAGCGTGGACCGCAAACCGGAGAAGAGCGAAAACCGCCTCCCGATCGCGTTCGTCGTGTCCAGCCCCCGCACGTCGTCGTTGAAAAGCGAGTAGCCCAGGAAGACGCGCGTGTTTCGTATCCCGAAGATGGGGATGCCGATCTCGGTCAGCCCGCCCGTCTGGCGTCGGTCCCCGAGGCTGAAGCCGGTGAACTGATCCCGCGAGGCCCGGAACGTGGCGTTGGCGGAGTAGTGGCTTCCCAGGAGTTCCGGATCGGAATAGCTGAGGTCGAAGTCCCGCTGCCGGCGGCCGAAGATCCAGCGGATGCTCCCCGTCTTCGCGAGTCCGAAGAGGTTCGGCTGCGAATAGCCAATGAACCCCGCGAGCCCGGTATAGCCGGACGCGGTGATCCCGAAGTTCATCGTCCCCGTCTGCTTCTCCTGCACGCGCAACGAAATGTCGATGTCCCCGTCCGGGCGCGGGCGGATGTCGATCGCCTCGTCCGGCGGCAGCGGCTCGAAGAAGTTCAGCCCCTGGATGTTCTGGAACGACTGGATCAGGCGTTCCTGCGAGTACACGTCTCCGGGGAAGATGAGCAGGCGGTTCCGGATCACGCGGTCGTGCGTGGCCGTGTTCCCCTCGATCGCGATCTCGCGGATATAGCTCCGCACGCCTTCCTGGATGACGAGGTGGGCCGTGACGCGGGGCGGCTCGCCCTCGGGGACGTCCACGCGCCGCACATCCGGCGTGACGCGGGAGGCGAGGTATCCGTTGTTCCGGTAGAGGTCTCCGAGCTCCGCCGGCGAAGCGTAGAAGGCGGTGAAGTTGAAGGGAGGATACGCCTCGTCCCCTTCGGGCTCGTGCTGGTCGCGGCGCACGATCGGCTCGATCGTCGCGAGCGGGAAGGCGCGGTTCCCCGTGATCCGAAGGTCCTCGAGCAGGTATTGGTCGCCCTCCGCGACGCGGATCTCGATCCGGCCCTTCCCCGTGAGGCGGTCCGATATGACCGTGTCCCCGAGCACCTCGAAGTCCAGAAAGCCGTTCGCGCGGTAGAAGTCCGGGAGTCGCTCGGTCAGGTCGCGCCGGAACTCATCCTTCTTGAGTTCGCCCGAATCGAACCAGAAGAACCCCTCCTCGTCCGTCGCCATCGCCGCCCGGAGGTCCGCGTCCGAGAACGCGTCGTTCCCGTCGAAGGTGATCGCCGTAACCCCGAGCCGCGGCCCTTCGTCCACGTCGAACACGACGAGAAAATCCGAGGGAAACGCAGCGTCCGGGCGGATGAGCGTATCCACGCTTGCGGTCGGAAATCCTTCGTTCGACAGCAGTTCGAGGACCGTGACGCGCGCGCGCCCGATCCGGTTGGGGTCGAGCGGACTGTTGTTTGCGAGGCCGACGGTGTCGCGGATGACGTCTTCGTCCACCCGTTCCAGGCCCCGGAAGGCGTACTGCGTGATGTAGGGCCGTTCCTCCACGCGGATGTAGAAGACGCCTCGCTCGGGATCGTCCGACTCCGCGACGCCGATCTCGACGTCGGAGAAGTCGCCGGAGCTGAAGAGGCGGCGGATCGCGTCCTGGATCTGGGGCTGGCGCACGACGTTGCCCGCGCGAAGGCCGCTGCGGGTGATGATGATGTTCGCGGAGTGGCGCTGATTCCCTACGACCACGACCGAATCGACGCGGACGGATGACTGGTCGAGCTGGATCTGCGCCGCCGCAGGCTTCGCCGCGGCGAGCCCGAGGATCAAGCCCGTCAGCACCAGTCCGCCCGCCGCGCCGGCAGGCGGCCGCCGGCGGTTCATTTCGCCGAGGAAGTCGTGGGCGTGGCGAACACCAGGCTGTCCTCGTCTTCGGCGATATCCACTCGGATCTGATCGCCGGGCTCGAAATCGGCCATCAGGATCCGCTCGGAGAGCGCATCCTCGACGTGCCGCTGAATCGTCCGCTTGAGCGGGCGCGCCCCGAACTTCTCGTCGTAGCCGCGGTCCACCAGGAAACGGATCGCCGCATCCGTGAGCTCGAGTTCGAGCCTCTCCTCCGCGAGCCGCTTCTGCACCTCCCGGAGCTGGATGTGCACGATCTTGCCGAGTTGCTCCTTCGACAGCGGGTGGAAGACGATCGTCTCCTCGACCCGGTTCAGGAACTCGGGCGTGAACACCCGGTCGATCTCGTCCGAGACGCGTTCCCGGATCCGGTCGTAATCGATCCCGCTCGCTTCTTCCGTGAAGCCCACGCGGGTCGAGCTGCCGATGTCACGGCTCCCGACGTTCGATGTCATGATGACGACGGTGTTCTTGAAGTCGATGACCCGACCGTAGTTGTCCGTGAGCCGACCTTCGTCGAGGACCTGGAGCAGGATGTTGAAGACGTCGGGATGCGCCTTCTCGATCTCGTCGAGCAGGACGACGCTGTACGGCCTTCGCCGGATGGCCTTCGTGAGCGCGCCGGACTCCTCGTAGCCGACGTAGCCCGGCGGCGCGCCGATGAGACGGCTCACGGAGAACTTCTCCATGTACTCCGACATGTCGACGCGCACGAGGGCGCTCTCCTCGGCGAAGAGGAAGCGCGCCAGGGCCCGCGCGAGTTCGGTCTTCCCCACCCCGGTCGGGCCACAGAAGATGAAGCTCCCGATGGGGCGGTCGGGATCCTTAAGGCCCGCCCGCCCGCGGCGGATCGCGCGGCTCACCGCCTCGATCGCCTCGTCCTGCCCGACGACGCTCTCGTGCAGTTCGTCCTCCATGCGGAGCAGGCGGTCCGTTTCCGCCTCCCGCAGCCGCGTGACGGGAATCCCCGTCCAGCGGCCCACGATGAAGGCGATGTCGTCCTCGTCGACCGTCGGGCGGAACTCGGCCCGCGCCCGCTCCCATTCGTCGCGGCGGCGCTTGATCTCCTCCTGGACCTCCTTCTCGCGGTCCCTCAGGTAGGCCGCGCGCTCGAAGTCCTGGTCGCTGATCGCGGCGTCCTTCCACTCCGCGAGTTCCTCGAGCTTCGTGTGGAACTCCTGCACCTCGGCGGGCGGCACCTGCGCGGCGAGCCGCGACCGCGCACCGGCCTCGTCGATCACGTCGATCGCTTTGTCCGGGAGAAAGCGGTCCGTGATGTATCGTTCCGCCAGCCGGGCGGCGGCGGAGAGCGATGTGTCCGGGATCTCCACGTTGTGATGATCCTCGTAGTACTTCCGCAGACCCTGGAGGATCTCGACGGTCTCATCGATGGTCGGAGCTTCGACGATCACGGTCTGGAAGCGACGTTCCAGCGCCCCATCCTTCTCGATGTACTTCCGGTACTCGTTCAGCGTGGAGGCTCCCACGCACTGCAGCTCCCCCCGGGAGAGGGCCGGCTTGAGCATGTTCGACGCGTCGATCGCGCCTTCCGCCGCGCCCGCGCCGACGAGCGTGTGCAGCTCATCGATGAAGAGGATGACGCCTTTCGCCTGCGAGGTCTCGTTGACGATCGCCTTGAGGCGCTCCTCGAACTGGCCCCGGTACTTCGTGCCGGCGATGACCGCCGCCATGTCGAGCGCGAGGACGCGGTGCCGCTTCAGGCTGTCGGGCACATCGCCCCGCTGGATAGCCTGTGCGAGCCCCTCGACGATCGCCGTCTTGCCCACGCCCGGCTCGCCGATGAGCACGGGGTTGTTCTTCTTGCGGCGCGAGAGGACCTCCATCATGCGCTCGATCTCGCCCAGCCGTCCGATCGTCGGATCGAGCTTCCCCTGGCTCGCGAGCTGCGTGAGGTCGCGGCAAAAATGGTCCAGCGCCGGGGTCTTCGACTTCTTGTCCCCCTTCGTGCCCGATGCGCTTGCGGGATCGGAAACGGAGGCCGCGGCGGGCGTGCCGCCGGCGGGCATGTCCGTCCCGAGCAGCTTCAGCGTCTCGGCCCGCGCGCTGTCGAGCCCGATTCCGGCCTCTCCGAGCACCTTGGCCGCGAGCCCCTTCTCCTGGCGGAGGAGACCGAGCAACAGGTGCTCCGTCCCCACGTAGGTGTGGTTGAGTTCCTCCGTCTCCGCCATCGCGTGCTCGAGCACGTTCTTCGCCTGCGTCGTGTAGGGGAGCTCGCCGATCGACGAACTGCTCTTCCCCGTCCGGATGTTCCCCTCCACCAGCCGCTTCAACTCGTCGAGGTCGGCGGACAGGTTGGCCAGGACCGCGGAGGCGACGCCCTCGCCCTCACGAATCAGGCCGAGAAGGATGTGCTCCGTGCCCACGTAGTCGTGCTTGAGGCGGATGGCCTCTTCACGCGCCATGGCGAGCACTTTTCGAACACGGTCCGTGAAGTTGTAGTTCATCCGAGCCTCATGTGGCGTCGACGTAACGGCCGGCAGCGCGACTCAGTGCGATCCCGCGTCATTCAAGGCTCTTCGAACGTAGCTCGCGCGGAACGCGTCCGCATCCGCCTCGTCGAGCCGGCGCCCCGCCGCGCGGGCGAGATGTGCGGTCTGGGCATGGATCATCATGCGGCTGATCACATCTACCCGGGGTGTTTTCAGAAGTTTCAGCGAGATGCCGAGACGGACCCCGGAGAGGAGGTTCATCATCTCCTCGAAGGGCAGGCTTCTTGCGTGGCACAGGATCCCGTAGGCTCGCCAAACCTTGTCCTCGAGCACGTTCGGCGCCTCTCGCAGCAGGACGGCGCGCGCCTGCTTCTCGTATCCGATGACGCGGCCGACCAGGCGTTCGAGCTGGTCGATCAGATCCTCCTCGGTCTTGCCCAGGGTCGTCTGGTTCGAGATCTGGAACAGGTTCCCCACGATCCTCGAACCCTCTCCGTATAGACCCCGATAGGTGACGCCGAGTTGCCCCATCCCTTCCAGTACCTTACGGATCTGACGGGTGAGGACGAGACCGGGCAGGTGGATGAAGACGGAAGCCCGCAGCCCGGTCCCGACATTGGTCGGACACGAGGTCAGGAAGCCGAACTCCTGGTGGAAGGCGTACGGAAGACGGGCGCCGATCTCCTCGTCGAGCTGATCGAGGTCGCGCCAGGCGGCCGCGAGCTGGAAGCCGCCGCGCAGCGTCTGCAGCCGGAGGTGATCCTCCTCGTTCACCATCATCCCGAGCGCGCGCGTCCGGGAAAGGGCGAGACCGGAGCCGCGGCGCGGCCCGGTTTCGGGTCCGCCGATGAGTTCCTTGCTTACGAGCCGCCGTTCGAGCAGCAGGAGGCGGTCCACCGGGTCGAGGCGGGAGATTTCCCAGAAATCGACCTCTTCGAGCACGCCCGCGGCCTCGGTCGCGGCCCGCGCCTTCTCGAGCAGGGCTTCGCGCTCCTCTCCGGTGGCGTGCGCGGAGAACGAATATCCCTGGAGGTTGCGGGCGAGGCGTACGCGACTCGAGACGACGATATCGCCGTCGGGGCCCTCTTCATCCAGCCAGTCGAGGCCGTGCGTTCCTATGAGCGGTGCGGCCGCCGACCCGTCCGTCACGAGACCTCCGTCAGCGCGTGGATCGCATCTCTGAGGTCCGCCGCGGATTCGAAGTCCTCGATCTCCACGGCGCGCTCGAGCCGCCGCCTGAGGGTGGAGAGGCGAACCTGCTCGGGGTCCGCGTCCGGGGCCGTGCTGACGTACACCTTGCCCATGTGCTGCGAGGAGCCGTGCACCCGGCGGAGGAGCGCACGGAGCTGGCGGTGGAACTGCGCGTAGCACTGCGGACAGCCCAACCTCCCCGATTTGCGGAAGTCGCCGGCCCCGGTGCCGCAGTACTCGCAGGCCTCGCCGGCCTCGTCGAACAGGTTTTCCCCGGCGCTCCCGCCGAGGTGCGCGAGCAGATCCGCCATGGGCGCGGATCCGCCGCCGGGCGCCACGCCCTTCAACGTCGCGCAGGTCGAACAGAGATTGAGCGTGCGCATCTCGTTGTTCTCGATCTCCGTAAGCGTGATCGTCGCCTTGCGCTCCCCGCAGTTCTCGCAGTCCATACCGTCTCTCCGTTACGTCGCCCGGCGGTTCACCGGCGCGGTGACGAGTGCGCCGCTCTCGATGCGGAGCACCCGACTCGCGCGTCCCGCCAGTTCGCGGCTGTGCGTCACGACCACCAGCGCCGCGCCGTGCCCGTCCACGAGCTCGAACAAGAGGTCGTGCAGGCGCAACGTCGCGTCGGCGTCCAGGTTTCCGGACGGCTCGTCCGCCAGCACGAGCGGCGGCGCGTTCGCCAGCGCCCGCGCCACCGCGACCCGCTGCTGCTCGCCGCCGGAGAGCCGGCGCGGCCGGTGGCTCGCGCGTTCCGCCAGCCCGACCTGAGCCAGCAGTTCCGAGGCCCGGTCCCGGGCCTCCTCCCGCGAGGCCCCGGCGATCAACCGGGGCAGCATCACGTTCTCGAGCGCCGTGAAGTCGCGCAGCAGGTGATGGAACTGGAAGACGAAGCCGACGAACCGGTTCCTGAGTTCGGCCAGCCGTTCCCCCCCCAGTTCCGACACCCGTTCGCCCCCCAGCCAGACGTCTCCCGCCGTCGGCCGGTCGAGGGCGCCAAGCAAATGTAGCAGCGTGGACTTCCCGGACCCACTCGGACCCACGATGGCGAGGGCGTCTCCCGGGTCCACGGTCAGATCGATCCCCTTCAGAACCGGAAGGAGACCGCCATCCGGACTCGGAAACGTCCGGACGAGCCCGGTCGCCCGCACCGCGGACGGCGCCTCCACCTCTCGATCCGCCGTCATTCGTGCCGGATGGCGTCGACCGGCGCGAGCGCCGCGGCCTTTCGCGCCGGGTAGATCGTGGCGAGGTAGGAGATGAGCAGCGATCCGAGGACGATCAGCGTGACATCGAGCGGCGCGAGCGAAATCGGCAGCCGGTCGATGAAGTAGACATCGCTGGGGAGCGTGATGAACTCGTAGCGGGTCAGCGCCCAGGCGAGGAGGGCTCCGAGGCCGGCCCCGATCGTGGTGCCGACGACACCGATGAAGAGCCCCATGTTGGTGAAGACCTTGCCGACGCCCCGCGACGTCACCCCCATCGAGCGGAGGATGCCGATCTCGCGCGTGCGGTCGGCGACCATCATCACGAGCGTCGAGACGATGTTGAACGAAGCGACGAGGACGATGAGGATGAGGACGACGGCCATGCCGAGCTTCTCGAGTCGCAGCGCGGAGAAGAGGCTCCGGTTGAGTTCCTGCCAGCCCTCCACCCGGTAGGGCCAGCCGAGCGCCTCCTCCAGCCGCGCGGATACTTCCGTCGCGTCCCACGGATCGCCGACGTCGAACTCGATCCCGGTCACGGACTCGCCGAGTCCGAACAGGGTCTGCGTCTCGGCGAGCGGGGCCATCGCGAGCTCGTCGTCGTACTGATAGAGCCCCGTCTGGAAGATCCCCGTGACCTCGAAGCGTCGGAGCGCGGCCGAGAGCCCCGCAGCCGAGAGCGTCGCGTCCCGGGTGGACGCCGCGACGATGACCTTCCCCTGGTAAAGACCCATCTTCTGCGCGAGGCCGCGTCCCACCACGATGCCCGGGTTTCCGGATTCCGTCGGGCCGAAGGGCGGCTCCCCGATGATGAGGTGCTCCATCAGCCCGGCGATCCGCATCCCCTCCGGGTCGTTCGGGATCCCGCGCAGCACGACGGATTCGTTGTAACGGTCGCCCTCCTGGGTGAGGATGACCTTGTTGAAGGCGAACGGGGAAGCCGCGATCACATCCTCGTCCTGTCGGACCCGCTCGAGCACCGTCTCCCAGTCGTCCATCTGGAAGCCGTTGTCGAGTTCCATCACGTGCGCATGCGGTCCGCCGCTCAGGATCCGGTCCCTGAGGCTCTCCTGGAGGCCGTTGAGGACGCCGATCACGACGATGAGCGCCATCACGCCGACCGCGACGCCCCCCACGGCGAGACTTGAGATGAAGGCGACGAGCCTTGAGTCTTTTTCGTCCACGGAGCCGGCCCCCGCGAGGGGTCGCCACGGCCGGCGGAGAAAGCGGCCGATGGCCCGGAATACGCCGAAGACCGACGAGCGACGCCCGGTCCCGCGCAGATAACGCCGGGCGACGAACCGCTCGAAACGCCCCTGTCCCCGGCTCATGAGCGTCCTTCCTCGGGACGCAGGATGGGGAAGAGAACGACGTCGCGAATCGATGTCTGCCCCGTGAACAGCATCACGAGGCGGTCGACCCCGAGGCCGAACCCGCCGGTCGGCGGCAGCCCGTATTCCAGCGCCCGCACGTAGTCTTCGTCGATCTCCATCGCCTCCTGGTCGCCGGCTTCCCTCAGGCGTTGTTGCGCCGCGAACCGGTTCCACTGATCCGCCGGGTCGTTGAGTTCGCTGAACGCGTTCACGAGCTCGAAACCGCACACGATGACCTCGAACCGCTCCGCGAACTCCGGCTCTCCCCGCATCGGTTTCGCGAGCGGGCTCATCTCGATCGGGTGACCGTACACGAAGACCGGGTCCGTGATCCGGCCTTCGACCCGGTCCGAGAACAGCGTATCCAGGAGCTGGACGCGCGAGAGGTCGTCCGCGTCGGCGCGCCCGGTCTCCTTCGCGAGGGCGCGGAGATCCTCCTCCTCGGCCCGCCGCGGATCGAGCCCCGTGGCCTCCGAGAACGCCTCATCCCAGCGGACCCGGGTCCAGGGTGCGGCGAGGTCGACGACCGTCCCGTCGTACTCGAAGCGCGTCGTCCCCATCACCTCCCGCGCGACGTCGCCGAGCATCGTCTCCGTGAGCTCCATCACGTCCTCGTAGTCGGCGAACGCGGAGTACAACTCGAGCATCGTGAACTCGGGGTTGTGCGTGCGGTCGATCCCCTCGTTCCGGAAGTCGTGCCCGATCTCGTACACCCGGTCGAGGTTCCCGACGATGAGCCGCTTCAGATAGAGTTCGTCCGCGATCCGCAGGAACATCTTCCGGTCGAGCCGATGGTGGTACGTGGAGAACGGCCGGGCGAGCGCGCCCCCGTAGAGCGGCTGCAGGATCGGCGTCTCCACCTCAAGGAAGTCGCGCGCGTCGAGCCAGCGGCGGAGTTCCGTGACGACCCTGGCCCGGATCCGGAACACCTCGCGGACCTCCGGATTCACCGCCAGGTCCGCGTACCGCTGCCGGTAGCGCGAAGCCGGATCCCTGAATCCGCTGTGCACGACCCGCCGCCCATCCTCGGCGACCTCCTCCTTCCCGAACGGAAGCGGACGGAGGGTCTTCGTCAGGAGGTGGAGGGATTCCGCGCGAACGGTGACTTCGCCGCGCCGGGTGCGGAAGACGGTCCCCTCGACGCCGACCCAGTCGCCGAGGTCGAGCAGATCCATGAGCGCCGAGCCCTCATCGCCCAGGACGTTGCGCCGGAAGTGGATCTGCAGCCGCCCGTCGCGGTCGCCGATATGCGCGAAGGCGCTCCCTCCCAGGTCCCGATAGGAGAGGATGCGGCCCGCAACGCGGACGCCCCCGAGTTCGCGGGGATCCCCACCGTCCGTCGCCCCGTCCGCCGCCCCGTCGGTCGCGGCCTCCGCCTCCTCGAACGCCGCGAAGGCGCTGCGCAGGTCGTGGGAACGGTCGAAGGCGTGGCCGTAGGGTTCCACGCCGAGTTCGCGCAGCCGGGCGAGCTTCGCGAAGCGGTCCCTTACGGGCTTCGGCCGATCCTTCGACGCGTACCAGCGGGCGGCGTCCCGGAATCCCGGGGAGTCGGAGTCGCGCGGAGGGCCCTTCATGCGTTCGTCTTGCCGGATTCCTGAAGAAACGCCTGGATGAAACCGTCGATCTCGCCGTCCAGCACGGCGTCGACGTTGCCGACCTCGAGGTTCGTCCGGTGGTCCTTGACCATCTTGTAGGGCTGCAGGACGTAGGACCGGATCTGCCGGCCCCATTCGATCCGCGTCTTCGCCCCCTCCAGTTCGGCCCGGCGCGCTTCCCGCTCTTCGACGGCCCGCTGGTAGAGGGCCGCCTGCAGCATCTTCATCGCCTTGGACTTGTTCTTGTGCTGGCTGCGCTCCTGTTGGCACGAGACGACGATACCCGTCGGGAGATGCGTGATCCGCACGGCGGAGTCCGTCTTGTTCACGTGTTGGCCGCCCGCTCCGGATGCGCGGAAGGTGTCGACCCGGAGTTCCTCTTCGTTGACCGCGACTTCAATGTCCTCGTCCACGACCGGATAGACGAAGACCGACGCGAACGACGTGTGGCGGCGTCGCTGCGAGTCGAAGGGGGAGATGCGCACGAGGCGGTGGACCCCCCGTTCGGCCGAGAGATACCCGTAGGCGAACTGTCCATCCACATCGAGCGTGGCCGACTTGATCCCCGCCTCCTCGGCCGGAAGGAGATCCATGACCTCGACGTCGTAGCCGTGCTGTTCCGCCCAGCGCACGTACATGCGCATGAGCATCTGGGCCCAGTCCTGCGACTCCGTGCCGCCGGCGCCCGGGTTGATCGTGACGAGCGCGCTGCGGTGGGCGTCCTCGCCCCGCAGCATGTTCCGCGACTCCAGGCGGGCGGCCTCCGCCTCCGTACGCCCGAGTCCCGCTTCGAGTTCCGCCTCCAGCTCCGCGTCGTCCTCGTCCTCCAACAGAAGCGTCATCTCGAACAGATCGTCCACTCGGGCGGAGCAGTCCGCCCATGGACGGGTCCAGCTCTTGAGAAGGTTCGCCTCGCCGATGACCTCTTTCGCGCCCTCGCGGTCGTTCCAGAAGTCGGGGGCCGCCATTTTCTTCTCGAGTTCGTCGATGCGGGTCAGCTTCTCGAAGATCTCAAAGATACCCCCGTAGCTCATCGAGCCGGCCGCGCAGCGCCTCGGCGCGTTCTTTCTGTCTCACGAGCTCCGTCATTCTCGGCTCCAGGCCCTCCGCGCAGGCGTTGGGTCCGCATGGGGTGTAATGGCCGACCGTAAATAGACCACGTTACCGCGCGGAAGGCGAACTTTCTCGGACGACACTACACCAGGTCGAAATCGACCCGCAGCGCCTCGCGATCCACGCGGACGACCTGAACCTCCACGGCGTCGCCGAGCCGGTAGCTTCTCCGCGTGCGACGGCCCCGGAGCGCGTGCTGCGTCCGGTCGTGCACATAATGGTCCCCGGCGAGGCGGCTCACATGGACGAGCCCCTCGATGTCGACCGCGTCGAGTCGGACGAAGAAGCCGAAGCGGGTCGTGGCGCTGATCGTACCGTCGAAGTGATCTCCGACATGCCGTTCCATGAACTCGACCTTCTTGAGTTCCACCGAATCGCGCTCGGCCCGGGCCGCGTTCTCTTCGCGCGCCGAGGCGTGCCGGGCTGTCGCGGAGAGCCATTCCCCGCTGGTCTCGCGAGAGCGGGCCGGCCCCGCCAGCCAGCGAGCGAGTTGCCGGTGGACGACGAGGTCCGGGTACCGGCGGATGGGCGACGTGAAGTGGAGGTACGCCGGCGATGCGAGCCCGAAATGGCCGTCGTTGCGCGTCTCGTAGCGGGCCTTGGCGAGGCTCCGCAGCACCTGGACGGAGATGATCGGTTCCTCCACCCTGCCCTTCACCGCGTCGAGCAGGCGCTGGAAGTCGCGAGGGCGCGGGTTCCGTTGCGGGAAGGAGAGCCCGAATTCGCCCGCCAGGAGACGCAGCGTGTCGAGCTTCTCGGGGTTCGGCTCCTCGTGGATCCGGTAGAGCGCGGGCACCCCCTCCTCGATCGCCCAGCTCGCCACCGCTTCATTCGCGGCGATCATCAGGTCCTCGATGAGCCGGTGGGAATCGAGCCGCTCCCGTCGCCGCACGTCGATGGGAGCCCCTTCTTCGTCGAGCACGACCCTGGACTCCGGCAGGTCGAAGTCCAGGCTGCCCCGAGCCCTGCGGCGATCAAAGAACCCCCGGCTCACCTCGAGCAGCGCCCGAAGGTCCTCGCGCAGGCCCGGATCCCGCTCCGTCGCCGGGGTCGTTTCGCCGTCCAACGCCTCCTGCGCCTCTTCATAGGAGAGGCGGTGCGCGCTTCGGATGACCGCGCGGGCGAAACGCGTCCCCCGAAGCGTTCCCCGCCGATCGACGGTGAGGAAAGCGGCCAGCGTCAGCCGGTCTTCCCCGGGCACGAGCGAGCAGAGGTCGCTCGACAGCGCGTGCGGGAGCATCGGCAGCACGCGGTCGACGAGGTACACGCTCGTGCCCCGCTCCCAGGCTTCCGCATCGAGCCGGTCGCCCTCGCGTACGTAGTGCGACACGTCCGCGATGTGAATTCCGATCCGTGCCGCGCCCCCCGAGAGCCGTTCGATGGAGATCGCGTCGTCGTGGTCGCAGGCGTCGGCGGGGTCGATCGTGACCACGCGGTCACGCCGACAATCCTCGCGCCCTTGGAGGTCCGCCGGCCGGATTCCCCGCGCGGCCAGGGCCGTCGCCGCCTCCTCGACGGCTTCCGGGAACGCGTCGGGGATCCCGTATCCCACCTGTATCGCGAGCACCGCCGCGGCGGAGTCTCCGGAAGGCCCGAGCACGCGTTCGACGCGGCCCGCCGGGCCCGGACCCTCTTCCCCCCAGTCCGTGACCTCGACAACGACGAGGTCGCCGGACGCGGCCGCTCCGCGACCGCGCGCGGGGATGAACACGTCGATTCCGAGCTTCGGCCGGGTCGCGTCGAGCCAGCCGTGCCCGCGCTCGCCGTGGAAGACGCCGACGACGCGAGAGTGGGCCCGCTCGAGGATCTCGATGACGATTCCCCTGGGTCCGCGCCGCCCGCGGTCGTCGATCCGCACGGTGACGCGGTCGCCGTCCACGGCCGAGCCGAGATCGCGGGCGCGGACGAAGATGTCTTCATCGCCCTCGTCGGGGATGACGAAGGCCGCGCCGCTCTCGATCCGTTGCAGCCGCCCGCTGATTGGCCGGCGACCTCGGGGTCGGCTCCGGGATCGTCCGCGACCCCGGGATCGTCCCCGGCCCCGCGACCCTCCGCGGCCCGGCGGTCGTCCGCCGCGGGTCAGAGAGGTTTCGCCTCGTCGATGAGCATGATCGGGATCCCCTCGTCGACTTCGAACTTCAGGCCGCAAGCGTGACAGAGCAGGGCTTCCTCTACCTCCCCCACGCGGTACTCCAGCTCCGCCTTGCACTTCGGGCAGACGAGGATCTCAAGCAGTCGGTCGTCGAGGGGCATCAGCTCTCCCGCGCGGGAACCCGGAATCCGAGCACCCTAAGGTGGTGCGTCTTCTTCCGCCAGTTCGGGAGGACCTTGACGCGAAGCCGCAGGTAGATCTGCCCGCCCAGGAAGCGTTCGATCTTCCGGCGAGAGCGGCTTCCGAGCTTCCGGATGGTCCTTCCGCCCGCTCCCACGACGATTCCCTTCTGGGATTCCTTCTCCACGTGGATCAGGGCCTCGATGTACGTGGGCCTGCCTCCCTTCCGAACCCGGAACTCCTCGATCCGGATGGCCACTGCGTAGGGGACCTCGTCCGCCAGCTCCTCGAGGCACGTCTCCCGGATCATCTCGGCGACGAAGTGCCGGACCGGCGCGTCCGACAGTTCATCCACGGGGTACAGCGGCGGCGACTCCGGAAGTCGCGCAGACAGGGCTTCGAGCAACTCGGGAACCCCCTCGCCCTTCGTCGCGAACGTCCCGTATACGCCGTCCCAGCCGCCGCCTGCGAATCGGGCCCAAAGCGCCTCTCGACCGGATATCTCCACCCGGTCGATCTTGTTGAGGCAGAGGATCTTCGGTACACGGACCGAGTGCGCGAACTCGCCGGCCCAGTCGAGGCTGGGTTCGAACCCCGCGTCCGCCACGGCGAGCACGAGGTCCGCGTCTTCCAGCGCCGAGAGAGCCTCTTCCCTCATCGATCGATGCAGCGTGTAGCGAGGCTCGAGGAGGCCGGGCGTGTCGATGAACACGGCCTGGGAGGCTTCGTCCGAATGGATCCCGAGCAGCCGTCGCTGCGTCGTCTGGGCCCTCGGCGTCACGGCCGCGAGGCGCTCGCCCAGGAAGGTGTTGAGCAGCGTGGACTTTCCGACATTCGGAAGTCCGACGATGGCGACGAAACCGGCCCTGAACGTCATGGACGGACCACAGGTTGGAGCAGGCCGGCGCTGGCGCCGGAATGTTGAACAAGAAGGTGAGTGACTTGCAGGAGGTCCAGGTGTGCCTTTCTCATCGAAAGGACATCTCCCTAGAAAGGAGGTGATCCAGCCGCAGGTTCCCCT